>JAGLMY010000118.1 GCA_023139775.1 bacterium | reverse complement strand
CTGTGCCTCTGTGGTGAATCTTTTAAATGAGCGTGGCTTTAGGAGAGCGTGGTATAAAAACAAAAAAACTTTAATTAAAAGTATTTTTAAGAATTTAGGTCAAGAACTTTTGACAATACGTAAAATAATGTAAGGAGAAAGTTATGGGAGTCGTGATGTCAAATGATGCCAAACCAGGAACCTATCTGGAGATGGACAATAATCTATTTATTGTGATTGAGTACAACCACGTGAAGCCGGGCAAAGGCGGGGCCTTTATCCGGCTGAAATTACGCAATCTGCGCCAAGGAACAGTTGTGGACCGGACCGTCAATTCCGGCGAAAAAATGAGATCGCCGGAGGTGGAGGAAAAAAAAATGCAGTACCTCTACCAGCAAGGTGATGAGTATGTTTTTATGGATCAGGATACCTTCGAACAGATTTCCTTGACCAAAGAAGTCTTGGGTGACAAGGTCTTCTGGTTAAAAGAGGAGATGATCGTGGATGTGTTGATGCATGAGAGCGAGGCTTTGGATATACAGGTTCCGTTCAAAGTGGAAATGAAGATTGTCCAGACCGAGCCTTCGGTGCGGGGCAACACAGTGACCAATGTTACCAAGGAAGCAATGACAGAAACCGGGGCCAAAGTCATGGTCCCTATGTTTGTGAACCAAGGAGAAGCCATACGTGTTGATACGCGTACCGGAGAATATATTGAACGTGTGTCCTAATTAACCGTAGGGGCGTATTGCAATACGCCCCTACAATGAATTTATAAGAATAATGAAAGGCGGTGGCTTGGGTGGCGGCTGAACGCACTACCAAAAAAGAACGTGAAACAGGTTCCATCAATATACGCTCGCTAAAGAAAATCGTGACCATTATGAATCGGGCGAAAATAACAGAACTGGATATTGAGCAAGAGGGTGTAAAAATTCATCTCCGTAAAGGACCGACCGCAGGAGAGATGGTCAGCCAGGTAATGACCGCAGCGCCCATGCTGCAGCCTGCCATAGCAGTACCGGCGGCAGCGCCTGTTGCTGCCGTCGCACCAGCTGTTGCCGCACCGGCAGCCACTG
Source organism: bacterium (assembly GCA_023139775.1). Classification (GTDB taxonomy): domain Bacteria; phylum Oederibacteriota; class JAAXVQ01; order JAAXVQ01; family JAUVAV01; genus JAGLMY01. Next base: position 6,016 of record JAGLMY010000118.1, on the reverse strand, counting down.
AGAATGATGCCAACATACATATTATAACGTCTCCCATGGTAGGAACCTTCTATCGCGCGCCTTCGCCGGAATCCAAGGCCTTTGTGGAGGTCGGCTCTGAAGTGGACGAGAGCAAAGTGGTTTGCATTGTAGAAGCGATGAAACTGATGAACGAAATTAAGGCTGAGGTCAAAGGTGTGATTAAGAAGATGTTAGTGGAAAACGCACAGGCTGTTGAATACGGCCAACCTCTTTTTCAAGTGGAGCGCAAATAACCTATGTTTAAAAAGATTCTTATTGCGAACCGCGGAGAAATTGCCCTCCGCATTATTCGAGCCTGTCGAGAGATGGGAATCAATACAGTTGCTGTGCATACTGAGGCGGATAATAATTCTTTGCATGTCCGTTATGCGGATGAAGACATTTGCATAGGAAAGGGACCTGCCAAGGATAGTTATTTAAATATTCCCACCATTTTATCAGCCGCAGAAATAACGGATTCGGATGCCATTCATCCGGGCTATGGATTTTTGGCAGAGAACGCACATTTTGCCGAGATCTGTGAATCCTGCAATATTGCTTTTGTCGGCCCTACGCCCGGTGCCATGCGTCGCCTGGGCGATAAGATTGAAGCCCGCAAGCTGATGAAAGAGGTTGGATTGCCTATGCTGCCCGGATCCGACGGTCCGGTGGAAAGCGAAGATGATGCACTGCGTATGGCGCAAAAAATCGGGTACCCGGTAATCATCAAAGCATCAGCCGGCGGCGGCGGCCGTGGCATGCGCGTGGCGCATACGGATGTTTCTTTAGCCAACGCCTTTCAGACGGCCCGGAGCGAGGCTGGGGCGGTTTTTGGTAATGCGCAGGTTTATATTGAAAAATTTCTGGAAGAACCGCGCCATGTGGAATTCCAGATTATTGCGGACAAGCATGGAAACTGCATTGCTCTGGGTGAACGGGATTGTACTGTGCAGCGCAAGCACCAAAAATTGATCGAAGAATCTCCTTCTCCGATCATGACTCCGGAGATACGGAGCAAAATGGTGGATTTGGTTATCAAGGGCGCGCAAACAGCCGGTTATCACACCACCGGCACTATTGAATTTTTAGTGGATAAACATCTGAATTTTTATTTTATGGAAATGAACACGCGTATCCAGGTCGAGCATCCGGTCAGCGAAATGGTGACCGGTATGGACTTGATCAAAGAGCAGATCAGGGTGGCTGCCGGCGAGGAATTGTCCGTAAAAGAGAGCATCACGCCCCAAGGCCATTCTATTGAGTGCCGGATTAACGCGGAAGATCCGGATCGTGATTTCATGCCTTCGCCCGGGACCATTACCAGTTTTCACATGCCCGGCGGGCCTGGAGTCCGGATTGACACGCATGCATATGCGGGCTATAAAATTCCTCCATATTATGATAGTCTATTAGCAAAGTTAATCTCATATGGCGCGAACCGCGAGGAAGCTATTGTGCGTATGCTGCGCGCGTTGGAAGAGTTTGTGATTGAAGGTGTGAAGACCACAATCCCCTTCCATCAACGGGCCTTAAATAAAGAAGCGTTTAAAAGCGGACAAATTTCCACGAATTTTGTGGAATTGTTAATGAACAACAAGATCTGAGCAGCTAATCGTTGCAAGGAGGAATAAGTGTGATGGATGACAAAAACCAAACCGAAGCAGGAAGCATACGAATTTCCGATGAAGCGATTGCCGTGATTGCCGGCTTGGCTGCCCTCGAAGTAGAAGGCGTGGCCTCCATGTCCCAAGGCGCAGTGGATGGTATTGCCGAGATGCTGGGCGTGAAACATTCTCAGGGCCGCGGAGTCAAAGTAGAAGTGCGCAACGAAGATGTGGTCATTGAGATCAACCTTTTGGTGGAGTTTGGCGTGGACATCCCCATGGTCTGTCAAAAGGTGCAGGATCGGGTCCGTGAATCAGTGGAAGACATGACCGGTCTCAATGTGTCGTATGTAAATATATCCGTGCAAGGTGTTAAGCTGAAAGGCGACAAAGAGCTCAAACGGATATAAGACAAAGAGCCAAAACCAAAAGGGAGGAAAAAGGCATGCGTAGTTTGAATATCCTCATAATAGCAGTCGGGATTATTATTATTTTTCTGGTAGGGCTTATGGCCCTGGTGAGCGCGATTTATCCTGCAGTGCTTTTGAATGTGGGTGACTTTATTGCCGGACCTTTGGTCTATGTAGTGGAAGGCATTGCCGGTCGCGCGATTTCCTTTCTGATCAGTGTGGTCATTTTCGGCGCTTTGGTCTATTATCTGGTAGCCAATGTTCAGGCCTCCAAACGCGCCCGCACCGTGGTACTGCAGAATCCCATGGGTGAGGTGAAAGTTTCCTTGCCGGCGATTGAGGATTTTGCCCGGGTACTTAAAGGCAGGATTGAAGGCTTGCGCGACATTAAGGGACGGGTGGTATATACTCGCAAAGGGCTTAAAGTAACGGCGCGTATTACAGTGTTGTCGGATTATAGTATTGCCGACGTGACTGAGAAGATACAGGAACAGATTCGCGCCTATATCCAGAAGACCTTGAGCATTGATCAGGAAATTCTGCCCACCGTGGTAGTGACCAAAGTGGTGGCACGCGAAAAACCGGGCGTTGCTCCGGGCATCAAAACTTCTGCTACGATATCCAACGGGACCACGGAAATTCCGCTGAACAAGCAGGAATAAATCCTGTTGGGATAATATACACATCTTGACGCCTCGTGAGAACCAGTATCTCACGAGGCGTTTTTGCTTAAGGTGCTACAATGGATAGACTTAATCGAATTCTGGATGCCAATCTTAACCGCGCGCGTGAGGGCTTGCGCGTAGTGGAGGAATTGGCGCGCCTGGTCCTGGAAAACGCCAAACTCCAGAAGCAGAGCAAAGTCATACGGCACGGTATTACGCAGGCGGAAAAAATGTTGTGTATCGTAGGGAATGGTCGCGACTGCTTAGGGAACGGTCACGACCGTTCCCTACTGGCAAGCCGGGCAGCATACCGCGATCCCGGGGCCAAGACCACGGTGGCCGGCGAAAAAAAACGGACCAAACTACAGGATGTCGCGCGCGCCAATATTCGCCGGGCCCAGGAAGCCTTACGGGTATTGGAAGAGATAGCTAAACTGAAAAACGGCCCGGCCAGCAGGAAGTTCAAACACTTGCGCTTTAAGACGTATGATTTGGAATATGATGTTGTGCAGGCATTGGAGAAATACAAAAAATAACTTGTAGGGGCGAATCTTGTATTCGCCCTTTGCAGGGGCGCAGTGCTCCCCGACCGGATGGGGGATCGTACGGGATTCCCTTTGGTCGCGCCCGTGTAGGGGCACGGCACGCCGTGCCCCTACAGCACGTAGAAAGAAGGGATCATCATGACACAGTTAGAAAGCGCAAAACAAGGCATACTTACCGCGGCGATGAAACAGGTAGCGCAGGAAGAACAGCAGCCGGTCGATTTTATTCAACAGGGAGTGGCAGCAGGCACTATTGTTATTCCTTATAATCCGGCGCACAAAAATTGCAAACCCTTGGGCGTGGGTGCCGGCTTGCGCACCAAAGTCAACGCCAACCTGGGAACCTCAACCGACTGCGGCAGCTTGGACGAAGAGATGATCAAAGCCCGGGCAGCCGATGAAGCCAAGGCAGATGCCTTGATGGATCTTTCAACCGGCGGAGATCTGATCCAATTGCGCAAACAATTGCTGGAAGGCTTTTCCCAGCCGTTGGGAACCGTGCCGATGTACGAAGCTGCGGTTCGGGCCAGACAGCGGGATAATTCCATGCAAGCCATGACAGCGGAAGATATGTTGGAGGTGGTGCGCAGTCAGGCAGAACAAGGCGTGGACTTTATGACCATCCATGCCGGAGTGACACAAGAGAGTGTGGAGCGATTACGTTCACAAGGCAGAGCCATGGATATTGTCAGTCGCGGCGGTGCTTTAATTGGCGGCTGGATGATCCATCACCAAAAAGAGAATCCGTATTTTGAGCGTTATGCTGAACTGCTCGAGATTTGTAAAAAGTACGATGTCACTATTTCACTGGGCGACGGCTTGCGTCCCGGATGTCTGGATGATGCGACCGATCGCGCGCAAGTACAAGAACTGATTACCTTGGGCGAGTTGGCGCGTCGCTCGCGCGAGGCCGGAGTTCAGGTGATGATCGAAGGGCCGGGTCATGTGCCATTGAATCAGATTAAGACAAATATGGTTTTGGAAAAGAGCTTGTGCGAGGGCGCGCCTTTTTATGTGCTGGGTCCCTTGGTAACCGATGTGGCAGCCGGTTATGATCATATCGCTTGCGCGATTGGCGGCGCGATTGCCGCCTCGGCCGGCGCAGACTTTTTGTGTTATGTGACACCATCAGAGCATCTGCGCTTGCCGGATGCAAAAGATGTGCGCGAGGGAGTGATTGCCTCACGTATTGCCGCGCATGCGGCGGACATTGCCAAAGGCGTGCCCGGCGCGATAGAGTGGGACCGGGAAATGTCCAAAGCGCGGCGCGCCTTGGATTGGGATAAGCAGATTGAGTTGGCTCTGGATCCTCAAAAAGCCAGGGAAATGAGACAATCGTCAACGCCTCAGCAGCCGGAAGTGTGTACCATGTGCGGAGACTTCTGCGCGGTGAAAGGGATTGAGGAATATATTAAGAAAAAATAAATTTTGAATTTAATATACAAAAGGAAGCCCCGCACGTAAGTGTGGAGTTACCTCCGCAATTGGTCTACTGCTCTGTTCGGCGCGCAGGATATAAAACCACAAAAATATTTGGGAGGCCGGATATGGATTTGCCAAGCATAAAAACAGCCATAAGCTCCACCAAAGCAGCCGTAGGATTGTTGAAAGAAATAATATCCTTAAATAAGAATTCAGAAATAAAGCAAAAGATAATCGAGCTGCAAAATGTAATGTTGGAATTACAAGCCGGCATGCTGGAAATGCAAGAGGAATATCAAAAAAACAACGCTGAAAATGAACCGGTAAATGACTGGGAAAAAGTGATCAAGGCGTATGAATTGGAGCAAGTTTCAAACGGGGTGTTTTTATATGCCAGTAAAGGCGAAAAAAACAAGCACTATATCTGTCCCAACTGCTATGAAGAACGGCAAAAATCAATAATACAAAAACAGGGAGATACCTATTCCTGCGTGAGATGTAAAAACACCATTTTTTTAAATGAGTAGGTGCGAATAATGATTTGTTCCTACCAAGTGTTCTAGATTTACATGATTTATCCGGACAGAGTTGACCTGCTCCGCAGAACAGCCTAATATTTTTTTTCTTCTTTGTTCAGTTTCCCACTCAATGAGTAGGTGAGTAGTGAGTAGGAGACGTTGATGATTTAATGATTTTGCTAAAGTCATAAAGGAATGAACGTCTCCTACTCTCTGTTTAGGTTACGCCTGGACATGCCGCCGTGTTTTTATAGAGGTTCGGTGGCTGGCATCCTATCCCAGTCCAGACCCGTTCATTTATTTTACTCACTTTGGTAAAATTCTCAATGGCTTTGTCGGTCTCTTCATTTTTAACCTGGACCAGACCGCGTTGAAAGTACGCGTCATCAAGCTTGGGATTAATCTCCAAGGTTTTGGTAAAGTCGTCAATGGCCTGATTCAAATCACCTTTTTTAGTATTGGTCAGACCACGATTCATAAAAGCCTCAAGGTGTTTGGGCTGTATTTCCAAAGCACGGGTGTAGTCGGCAATGGCTTTATTCAATTCGTCTTTGCCAAAATAGCAGAGACCACGCTGGATATAGGCATCATCCCGTTTGGCATTGAGTTTTAAGGTTTGGCTGAAGTCGAGAATCGCTTCATCCAGACTATTTTTTTTAGCATAGGCCAAACCACGGTTATAATAAATATCAGCATGCATGGGATCAATCTCCAATGATTTAGTAAAGTCCGAAATTGCCTTATCCGGATTATTTTTTACAGCAAAGCCCAGGCCCTGATGGAAGCAGGCCAAGGCATGTTTGGAGTTAAATGCGAGAGCAGCCGCATAGTCAGGCATGGCTTTTTCCCAAA
>JAGLMY010000117.1 GCA_023139775.1 bacterium | reverse complement strand
CGCGATTAATCGCGTCTCTACAGCATTTTTTCCTGTATTTTAATTGTCGGCAGAAAGCCAGGAAAGAAATAGAATATTATTATACACTGTGATTGTTATGTTTGCGATCGTATTTATCCAAAATACGTTTTACGCGAATGACCAAATCATTCGGTTCGAACGGTTTGATGATATAATCATCCGCCCCCAGAGCAAAACCACGCGCAATATCAGCGGCTTCTGTCTTAGCGGAAATAAAAATAATTGGCAAATCGATGGACGGTTCGCTTTTTATGGCACGACACACTTCAAAACCATCCATTCCCGGCATCATGATATCCAACAACAACAAATCAATATTGTATTTGGTTATTTTGGCAATACCTTCCGGACCGCTGGCAGCTCCGTAAAATTCATAATTCTCAGCCTCCAGGATGTATTTTACCGCATTGCGAACATCCACTTCATCTTCAATAAAAATCACTTTTTTTTCCATATTCATTCACTCCTCCATCGGACAAAAACTAGGGATTATCTTGTATCGCAATTCCGGCTGCACCTATCACCCCGGCACGGTCGGCTAACTTTGCCCTAACAATTTTTGTGCATTTGTAAAGCTCTTTCAAGGCACGTTTTTTGGCCTCAGCTCTCACATATTTCAAGAGCGATTCTCCACCTTGGGAGACACCTCCTCCGATAATAACAATCTGAGGATTCAATAAATTAATTATATTGGCCACACTTATACCCAGATAGGTGCCGGCTTGTTCAATAATCGCGAGCGCGACCCGGTCACCTGCCCGTGCTGCCTGAAATATCAGTTTTGTGGTCAGTGGTTGTTTTGAGCCATTAACCAACTTGGCCAAACAGGATCCAGGATGGGATCGAATCGTTTTCCTGCCTTCCCGGGCAATGGCTGTCCCTGAAGCCAAGGCTTCCAGACAACCGTAATTTCCGCAACCACAGCGAGGCCCATTGGTAATAATTGTGGTATGACCCAATTCCCCGGCCCCATCACATGAACCATGAGATATTTTACCATTCTGAATTATTCCGCCTCCAATACCAGTGCCTAAGGTATAGACCACCACATGCTCGTAGCCTTTTCCTGCGCCTTGCCATTTCTCTCCAAAAGCAGCCACATTGGCATCATTGTCAATAATTACCGTTTTTTTAAATGCAGCTCTCAATTTCTTCCGCAGAGGAATATTTTTCCATCCAGGTAGATTTGGCGAATATTTTACCACACCTTGCTTCGTATCCAAAACACCTGGCACACCAATACCAATACCTTTAAGCTGCTTAGTCTCTATTTTGGCTTTTTCCATAACCGTCTTCGAGACACAAACAATACGTCGGATAACTTTCTCAGGTCCTTGTTGGGCTTTAGTTTCAATTTTTTCAAGGTCAAGGATCGCACCTGCAGATGATATTAAAGCAGCAGTCATATTGCTGCCACCAAGATCTATCCCGAGATATACCTGCCCCACTGTGAATTCCTTTCCTGTAAATTTATTGTAGTTTAAGATTTTACGACGAATGGAAATGTCTTGCAAGATATTTTGCATTGAATTTCAGATCTTTATTTCCGACAACCAGAAGTTGACCTGCTATCTGTCGCGCACCTACAAAATAAATGTAGGGGCACGGTGCACCGTGCCCCTACGATTCATATAATGCTGCTGTGTTTTCATTAAGAAAAGATTGGAAAACTTCTTGAGACCATCCTTGATCTTGCCAGGCGACAAATTCGTTGCGATAAATAAACAATCCACTCACCGGACGACCAAAGCGTTTCTTAACATGCTGACACAATTCCGGCAGATCCTGAAAGGTCTGTTTGGAAGCCAACTCCGGATCATCATTCCAGAGCAACCGAAAAGTAGTAAGAAAATCCACACTATTGGCATGTATTCCAAGTATGGCACTAGCCCAGATTCCTTCCCCATCCAAAATTCCCAGCATAAGTACCCGAGAATCGGAATAGCGCTCCAGAATTTTCTTCCATAGGGATTCCGGCCAGCCCAAATAGTTGTTCTCTAAGCCGGCTACACCCGCTGCTTGCGCAGCTTGTCGCAAACACTGGTCAACTTCGCCAACAGTGTGCACTCCGGGAGTTGAGAGTTGTACAATTGCATTATTTACAATACTATTTAACAAATTCGTGTCCAGACTCAACAATGCATCTTGCCAAGCATTTTCAGGACAATGATCCCCGGCCAAGGAAGCCAAACGTTCCAATTGTTCAGGTTCCGGATCCAGCAATCGAAATTCAGGATTTAGCATGGTATCAACTCCCAAAATTTCACCTGACGCGCGGGTAAAACAATTTTTATTTCATTATTTCCGCCCCAATATTTATTTTCTTGCCAAAAATCCTTCAACACAAATTTGCCGTCGCGTCGAACTATAGTCTCGATGGCTTCATATGCCGAATTCACAGCCGTCACAAAGACTCGATTCCTGAATTTATGATAAAACACTGAGATATTTTGATGATCAATAGTCAAAGGACGCGGCACCCCGACTTGCTTCAGTAAACGCAGTAATTTGGTCTCATCGTAGGTGTCGATATGATATAAACGACCGGTTACTGCAGTTTTGGCTTTCGCTTTGGTTTTTGCCTTGTTTTTAGTTTTCGTTACTTTCTTCGGTTTCACTTCTACCAAAGTACGTAGTGCGGGGAAATTTGCTTTTTCAGGATGAACGGGCATTGCTCCGATTACAGCAATAACCGCACCTTTGTTATGCAATTGTGAAATCAAATACTGGATGTTTTCCAGCATTTGCTCGCTCCCAGGCACCAGTAACATCACAGATTTCGCGAGACGATCCAAAGCGGATTCAGCATCTGCTTTTAAAAACGAGAATTGATTTTTCAACAGAAATGTTTCTAATTGCAAAGTGGCAGCTTGATACTGCTGTGTTATTGTTTCCCGAGTCTCAGCAGGCTTTACCCTCAGAGTGACACCCAATAGATCTTTGCGCGCTGGTGGATCGGCAAGTACATAGGCAGCCCGTTCCAATTCAGGCAGTGTGAGCAACAAAACATCCGCAGTAATCTGGCTGGCTAAAAATCCCTCTGAAGCGGTAAATTCCTGCAATGATTCCCAAAACTGCAATCTCGGCCGTACCGGCATTCCCTGTCGATCACATATAAATCCCGCCAAGGTACCGCTGCCGGCAGGCGAGAGCGCATCCCAGCCTCGAACACCATAGGCAATTTCTTTCTGTTTCTGAAATTGCTGTTCATCAGCAAGCGAGGTTTCCAAGCGGGCATTACACACAGTTAGAAACCGCGCTTGATTGGCTATGTCCAACAATGCTTCTGTTTCATTTTCCGGTAGTGATTCCGGCATGGCATATCTAAAACAACGAGATTTTTCCAATTCAATTAAATTCGCAGGACGTTGCGTAGTTGGAATGGTCGCAATAAAAATCGGAATACGCTCCAAAGTCACAGCTGAAAACAAAGCGTGTAACCGCTCCGCTGCTTGAATAAAATAATCTTCGCGAAAACGAGCCCAATCCAGCAAGCGCTTTTCAGGATAGTTATCTTTGGCAGCAATTGATTGAGGTGGATGAATCACAGAAAATGAGCTGAAATCCGTTTTATAGTCTGCGTTTAAATTGGCAATTTTCGAGTACTGTTTTTTCAAGAAAGAGTGGTAATAATGAACAGCTTCCGTGTTGTAGTCCGCGGCAAAAACGGACATGGCAGCGCCCCAGCCTGGCGCTTGGGTAAGACCCATACCAATGACAGGGCCATCCGGGTGAATCCAAGGCTGCGTTACCTGATTCAGTTTTTCGGCAAATGGTCGCAATACTTGAGTCAAGCGTTCAGAAACCAAACATGGCAACGTAAAAACATCTCCCCCAAAACCACGTGTGGATAAAACCATATTGCCTTTCGCATCGCGCGCCAGAGCATTTACATCGGTAATCAGTTCATCCGGATACCCGGCTGCCGCCACTCCAGGACAATTTCTTGGGCCAACGTTGAGTACAACTTTCAATCCTACCTCTTTGGCTTCTGCTAAAAAGGCGGCCAGATCATTCTGCGGCCGCACTTTACCAAAATCATATTCACCAGGCCCGGTCTGATGTACACGAGGCAGCACTGCTGTAGAAACTACCAGATGGCCGGCCAGCTGGTAGGTCTTTAATACATCATGCCAGCGTGAGCGTTCGATGTCCCAGTAATTTATTTGACCCCACACCCAGGAGAGAGTCGTACCCCCGAGCTCCCAACCGGAATTACGTAATTTTACCGTCATATGCGCTTTCTATTCTTGGAGAGGAGTAGTAACCAGACGATTTTTCCCTTGACGTTTGGCTTCCAGCAAGGCATCATCCGCTTCTTTTAACAATTCTTCCTTAGTGCCTGTCTGCTCACTGGTATAAGCCGATGCTCCCAGGGAAATGGTTACTACTTGTTCAGGATCATCGTTAATAAACCGTGATTCCGAGATCAAGCTGCCGAGCCTCTCACCCACTACTACAGCGCCACCCAGATCGGTTTGGGGAAGAATCAATAAAAATTCTTCCCCGCCATAACGGGCAATAATGTCCACCACCCGATTGGAATTTTTCATAATCATAGCAACCTTTTGTAAAATCTGATCCCCTTGCAAATGGCCATACGTATCATTAATATTTTTAAAATCGTCAATATCCATCATGATACAGGCCATGGGATATTTATACCGTCGCGCCCGTTCTACTTCTTCGTGAAAGCGCTCCATCAAATAACGCCGGTTGTATAAGGAGGTCAACGGATCGGTCATCGATAATTCGGAAAGCCGTTGATTCGCTTCCCGCAAATGATCATGCTCGCCTTTAATCCGCAAAGCTGCTTCCACACGCGCAATCAATTCATCCAGATCAAATGGTTTGGTAATATAATCATGTCCACCCATGCGCAAACCAACAACCTTGCTATCGGTCTCGCCTTTGACTGTAAGAAAGATCACGGGAATATGATTCAGACTATCGTTCTCTTTAAGGAGTTTGAGTACCTCATACCCGTTGAGTCGAGGCATCATGACATCCAAAAGAATCAAGTCGGGCACAATTTCCTGCGCCAGATCCATGGCCTCTTGACCATCTTTGGCCCACGTTATGGAATATCCCTTTACTTCCAGAATAATTTTTACTAATTCAGCTATGTTAGCATCATCTTCCGCGATTAGTATGTTTTCTGTCACAGTGCACCTCCGTGAACTCTGTAGGGTTATTTCCTTTATCACGTTTATACAACTAAGCTGGTGCGAGAGGCGGGACTCGAACCCGCACGGATTGCTCCATACGCCCCTCAAACGTATGTGTCTGCCAGTTCCACCACCCTCGCATTACTCTCTTTTATGCCAGAGTAGGCAAATATACCGTAATTGCATATCAGATGTCAAGACGTAAGAAAATTTAAAAGAATTTAATCCTGACATTTATTTATTTATTTATTTCTAATTGATTCCAAAGATTGGTCAAACCAGCGGAAGACTGTTTTTAAGACCTGCTCCGGTGGGGCCGCTTGATTAGAAAGCAGTAAGCGTTAATACCAAATGATTGCCACCCATGCTTTTGGCATCCACCAGGGCTTGTTTGGCCAGTTGAATAAGATCCACTTCATTTCCAATACGCGCACCTGAAAAGGCAGACACACCAATAGACAGAGTCACCTGATATTTCGGATCTACTGTAATTAGACGGGTACGACTGACCTGCCGGCTAAATCGTTCAGCCACAATTTTAGCCCCACCTAAATCCGTCTGCGTTAATTGGACAATAAACTGATCCACGCCATAGCGTCCGAGCATGTCCACTACCCGATTTTTTCGCTTTAAAAGCATAGAAACACGCTGTAATACCTGATCTCCTTGCACTCGTCCAAACTGCTCATTGATTTTTTTGAAATTATCAACATCAATTAATACACAGGCAACAGGATAACAATATTTACGCGCGCGCTCAATTTCTTCCGCAAAACGCTCCATGAAGTAATTTTGGTTATACACTCCAGTCAAAGGATCTGCCAACGAAAGCTCTGCCATCCGGCGATCATCGCGATGCAATGGACCGGGTATACTCCGGATACGCAAAGCAGCCTCTATCCTAGCCATCAACTCGTAAATATCAAAAGGTTTGGTAATATAGTCATGGCCGCCCATACGTAAACCGGCAATTTTTTTATCCGATTCACTCCTGACTGTCAGGAAGATAATCGAGATATCTTTGAGATCCAAATTTTCCTTTAAAAGATGTGCCAACTCATACCCGTTTAACTTGGGCATCATGATATCCATGAGAATGAGATCGGGTTTGAGCTCTTTGGCCATACGCAAGGCCTCTTCCCCGTCCCTGGCCCAGGTAAGTTCATAGCCCTTGGTTTCAAGAATCACTTTTACCAGTTCCAGCGTACCCTGATCATCTTCAGCAATTAAAATGGATTCAGCCATGAATATCACTCCTCAATTATAAGAGTCGGTAGTAACATTAAATGTCTTAATCATTTCCAACGAATATTAAAACATCCCCCATAAACGTTCTTCGCCATATAGTGATCTCTCCAAATCGGACAAAACCTGAGGCAGGTCGATAATATTCAGCTTAAAGTCCATCAATGTACTTAAAATCAACTCTACTTCTTCGATTGTAGCCATTGAAACACTTTCCAGGTAGCTTCCAAATCTTCACGGTTGTATGCCAGGATTTCATCCATAACCATATCACGTTCTTTTTCATCTTCCGTTTCAACCGCTTCAATATATTTCGCGATAGACCAGTCGCCGCCATATTCCGTCATAGTTCTTTTATAGCCCACATATTCTTCTACAACTTTGAGACTGTAACTGGGTAGCGGCAGGGCCAG
>JAGLMY010000116.1 GCA_023139775.1 bacterium | reverse complement strand
AAATTAATGAGTACGCGCTCTGCAATTCCATCCGGATCGCCAAAGCGTTCAATATACATTTTTACATTTGTCCTCTCATAATGATGCCAGTGCACAAAAGGAATGTCACCGTGTTCCTGAAAAATGGTCTTTACTTTAGCCAGAAAATCTTCCCACCCCTGGCTGTCACCTGCTTCGCCAAAACCAGCTGTGGCTGCCTGAAATTCTCCCGGGGTTTCTCCGAATACCTGCATACCCCAGAGATATATCTTCTGGAGTTCGTTCAACTGCGGTGGCAAACCTTCCAGATCGAACATCACATAATTGGGCCCTTCCGGCAATTCCGGCTTCTGAATAAAAATCTCCTTATTGTCAGCCATGGCCTTAGCGTTTAGCAAAATAGCACCCGCCTTTTTGCCCACCCTCTGGGTACGGTTTCCCCAGGGTCGCTGATAATTCGCCAGGCGCGTTTCATCAAAGGCTTCCCTAAATTGCGACACGGTTTCAATGCCCTCATCACGCAAAGCTCCGGCCAATCCCTGATCCACGTCTGCGACCAATGCGACATCTTGCTTTTTTTCAGCGCGCGGCCAACAATACCCATGAAACCCGCAACCCGCACACTTTGTCCACCCGACCGGACTGTAAGGCTCAGATTTCAGCTGCCGAAGCTCTGTAATAGTGGCGAGAATCCCCAAGGCAGCGTGACCTTCATCATAAGGCACCTCTTCCAGTTTCCCGGCGCCGCTATACACTTCCAGGCGAACCGGGGGCTGGTTAAATGTCTGTTCATACAGCCAGCCATAGATTTGCAGTTGGCGTATAATTTCCGGATGATCCTTCTCATCGATGCGCCGGGATATCTTAACATCCCGAATTACATACCCGCCAGGTACGGTCAGCATAAAATCCGGTTCCCCCAAAATCTCACAGACTATGCCTTTTAATTTTGCGCAAGCGCGCATGAAGGGCTGGTAAAGTACTGCCACACGGTCGCGAACTGCCTCGATAGTATGAGTAATCCGTTCCTGCGAAGGAAAGGCGGCTAGATTGATGAATTCCGGAAAGGTCCCAAGATGTGCCTGCTCATGACGCACGCCTAGCCGCCGAAGAACCTGCTCATACGGCCCGGCCGGCGCTTCCTTCACCTCAGGCTGCTGCTGCAAATACACCCGCAGTTCGCAGCGAGAGGGGCGGTAATAGGCGTGGAAATCAGAGCTGATTAATTTCATGGCAGGTTGGCCTTTCAAGTCAAAATATTTGAAATAATGACTGACACCATCATTTTACTCTTTAAATTTTAATTATAGCTTCTTGATACCTTTCTGAAGAAAAAGTATAACCATACTACACTTCAAAATTATCAGCTCCCAGTATGTTATTATATTATATTGTACGTCAACGTTAAAAATCCGGCATTCTTATAAAATTGTTTATTAACCTGATGCTTTCTGATAACATATTGTAATTATTAACTTATCCTTGGAGGCATTAAAATGGATTCTATAACTAGAATTACCTTTGATCCTAATGTCATGGGAGGAAAACCCTGCATTCGCGGTATACGTGTAACCGTAGGAACCATAGTTGGACTTGTCGCCTCAGGTTATACTAAAGAAGATATTCTTAAGTTATATCCCTACCTGGAATCAGAAGACATTGATGCGGCGCTCGCTTACGCCGCGTGGCGCGTGGAAGAAATTGACGTTCCATTTTTACCAAAATCGGCATGAAAATATTAATAGACATGAATCTCACTCCGATTGGTTTCTATTGACCACAAAAAGTTACGCGCCCGTATTCTTCCTTTACAAAAATAATAAATCCTCACCGTAGAAATCCGCGGCGCTTCTAATTGTCGTTACGCTTTCCTTATGTTCATGATTGCCTCCCTTTTTGATTTTGCTGGAGGCATCATGCTTGATTCCCGTCAATCCTTCAAGCTGTGGTTATTTTGACACTTACCGATTACCCGTATGACTGGCAAGGAATTAAAGGGGCGGAATATTACCGTGAATGAAGCACGGCCTCTCGAGAAAGGCCGCTTTTCCGATAGACGTCAGCGGGGCAACCAACCGGGCGACGACCGTAAAAACGGGGGAAATTGACGTTACTGATAAGATTTGATTTTTGCAACCACTGCCATGGAAAAGAATGTCACTGAAAAATATTCAAATGCAGGCATGGTTTGAAAAAACCTGACGAATATGTTACTCTATTGCCTTACTTGGTAATACGATTTATCATTAATGGATGTTTCCGTAAGCTGATTTCGGGCAATCAGTTCTTCAATATACTTCAGAATCTCATTTCGGTGCAGGCCCAGCCCATTGGCGATATCGGATATAGAACATGGTCGCCTTCGCAGCGTATTTAGAATCTCTTCACAATTTGCGGAAAATTCGAGCTGTTGGCAGGTATTGTGGAAATCGGCAATGACTTCGGCAGCCGGATTGAACCTTTTAGCCAGCTCCGTCATGCGCGCCGGCGAGACATTAAGAGCAAATTTTTCAGCCGGCGGACGGGTTACAGTATTAAGCTGAACTCGATCCGGTCTGATAAGATCAACACATTTTGCAAGCTTATCGACCTCGGTCTCCGAAGCGGTGTAACCGGCAACCAGAAATATCTCCAGCCAGTACTGCCCTTTAAATTCCCGGCGGAAATGGATTAAACCGTTCAGCATTTTTTCAAAAGTAATATCCGAATGGGGCCGGTTCACGGCACAAAACACAGCTTCATCACCGGCATCTAATGAGGGAATAACCAAATCGGCATTCAGCAACTGTTTCCGAACATCTTCCTTCCATAGTAGGGAGCCGTTTGTTAAAACAGCCACCGGAATATCCGTCATGGCTTTGATCCGGGATATAAGCTCTTCAGTCCGAAAAAAGAGTGTAGGTTCGCCGGAGCCACTGAGAGTAATATAATCCGGCCGGCTGGAAAACTTAGTCCGAAGTTCCTGCAACACCTCAGCCAACGGCACCCATTCTTTTTGCTCGATGGTCTTACAAGTTGTACGTCCAAGTTGACAATAAATGCAGTCATAAGAGCAGGTCTTGAAGGGTACAATATCCACGCCCAACGAGCGTCCCAGTCTACGTGAGGGCACCGGGCCAAAGATGTGGCTCATTTCGATACCAAATATTTAAAGTTATTCAATACGAGAAAATTTCTAATCATTGCTTATCAAATTTCACATTCCATAGTAGTGGATGAGCTCGGCGGTTCTTCTGAAACTTTGCACTGGTTGGATTATTTTTCAGCCTTTGCTTCAAACTCTTCGATTCGCTTCTTGATCTCCTGCAAAGCATCCCCAAAGTATTCTGCCTGACTTTTCAGCGCGTCCAATTCCTGCGCCTTCATAGCCGGAGTATTTGGCGCAGGATATGCTCTGGGAGCCCCATAAACTGGCCAGCCCGTGCCTGCGCCCTGCCAACCAGTCAGGCCAGTAGCATAAAACCAATTGCGCCGGCCACGGCCTCCGCCGCGACCCCATCCCAAAAAACCTCGTCCTGAAACCGAATTCATGTAACCGGGAACCGAATACCCGGCGCAGTACCCTGCTACTCGTCCTGTCATTGGCCCCATTCCGGCCGGTCCTGTTCTATCTCCACCTGGCATGATAATACACCTCCTTGATAAAATCTGAATTTTTAGTAAAACTGGCGATTCTCATCTCACTATTAAGTAATGCAAAATAAATGCCAAGTTGATGAAGATGAAAAAGTGCAATAAAATAAACCAATTAGTTGACTTTATTGGGAACACATCATATGGTTGAATTGCAAATTGCAACGGTACTGGAGACTTGTAATTGCATAATGCAATAAAAATTTGGGATCAGGTCTATTTTGTTGTCATTCGCATGCGTAAAATCCTACTCACCGAGGTAAAGTGAATCTTCAGCAAATCAGCCTCCTTGCGCTGTTAGCCGGGACGTGGTTCGGTAATACGGTTATAAATTTCCCCAATTGATTGCCCAAAATTTTCAGCAACTAATGATTTGAACATATTTAAAAATCTTGTTATCGTTATCCCCAATACAATCATTTCTCTTTATTTCATTTTTATTATTAAACCGTATTACCGATCAACGTCCCGAAAAACACCAGCCTTTTTACAATGCTCTTCAACTGTAAAATCAACAATCACCGGAAAATGATCTGATCCGATATGCGGGCCGGTTTTTCTGGACAATATTCGAAATTCCTCTGAAACCAAACAATGGTCTATCGGTATTCGCATAGGAAAATAATTAGTCGGCCAGGTCGGTTGCACCCCAAATCCTTTGGCGCTATTTTTTAGTCCGGTAGTCTTGATTAATCCGTAAAATGCTTTTGTCCAGGGTGTAATATTTAAATCACCCACTAAAAGCACAGGATATGAAATAGTACTCAAATGTTCGGCTACAGCAGATAACTGTTGATTGCGAAATTGCGCATAAACCGGTGTAATTGGCGGCACCGGATGAGTTCCAAAAAAATAAATTCGTCTTCCGGCCAATATCATTTCCGCATAAAGTGACGGAATATCCAACGAGCCCTTGATAATTGTACCGGATTTTTCAAACGGTATTTTACTATAAAGCGCTATACCAAAAACGCCTTCTTTTAAACAATACCGGCAATAAGGGTATTGGTCCTCTAATTCTTTCATTTTTTTCAGCCATATTCGATCCACTTCTTGAAGCAATAAAATATCAGGATTTGATTTCCAAACAAATTTTATGACCCGGTTGTACTGGGTATTTCGGTTATTTACATTAATATGCACAACCCGATATTGATTGTTCTGGGAAACTCCGTGGCAATCGCCGCTCTTAAATATAAACGGTAAAATAAAGGCTGAATTTATCATCACAAAAACTGTAAAAATTATGGCTACCCTATATCTTTTGAACCCGATTAAGGCAAACACGACCAGTGTTAGTAAAACAAAATACTGCCAGCGGAAATGAGAAAGCATCTCCCATATCCACCCCTGCTCATTTAAAAATGCCAAACCAGTTGCCAGGCTAACCAGGCTGCCGGCCATAATTAATATGTTGCTAATCGCATTTCCTGCTATTTGTTTTAGTGTCATGGCATTAACCTCGCTTGTCAAAATCCACTGTTTCAGTATTGTTTTTTTGACTGCTTAAACCATGCCAGTCAATTTTCCGGCTAAAATACATAAGCGCAGCCAATACGATAAAAAGGCCGGCACTGCCGGCAACCAGAGCATAATCTTCCGACTGTACAACTTTGAATAGATAAGTATAAATAACCGTCAAAATGCCGGCTACGATTACGCACAACCGAATATCTTTTAAAATACTTTTAGTATATCCGGTTATCATTCCAATAATACTGATACTGGCAATCAGATACGCCCAGTTAAAACCCAAATGTTCTGAAAGTGAGAGCAGCAGGGAATAAAATAGAATCAAGGCGCAACCAATCAGCAGATAGTTGGCAAAATGCAGCTTAATGCCTTTTTGACTGTGCATAGCTTCAATAATAAAAAAGGTTAGAAAGGTTAACATAATAAAAAGCAGTGAGTATTTAATCATCCGCATACTCTGATGATAATGATCCACCGATAAAAAAAGTTGAACTCCAAACCACGAATGGGATATATCATCTCGTCCGCCAACCCATTGCTGAGGAAACTCCCGATTTATATCCAACACCTTCCATTTAGCTGAAAATCCCTTTTCGTCAATAACTCTTTCCCGGGGCAAATACTCGCCCATAAAGCTAGGATCTTTCCACGAAGAGGAAAGTTCCACCTCGGTTTTTTTTCCCAGCGGAACAAACGATAATGACTCATGTCCGTATAAATTAAGATCAAAAGAATAATGATTCTCTGCTTTATCCGGATTTATAGCTATTTTTGTGCTTATACCGGAATTACCCGCATTGAGGGTTGCGTCCACCCCAGGCTGCAAAGCGATATCTTGGGCGTTCCATTTGAGCTGTACTTTTTCCGTAATACCTTTTACTCGACTTAGGCCAATTGCCAGTCTGGCTTTTTCCCAAATAACATCTTTTCCGGATATGCCCAGCTTTTTGAAATTAACCTCTGAAAAGGTTCCCTTTATCTTAAGCGCCGCGCGAAACAGCAAAACCTTATAAATACCCCGATAGCGTATTTCCGGAGTTATTTCCCCTTTGATAGTCAAATCCCCGGGCAGGAAGTGCGCATAATTAATTTCCACCCATCTCTTCACTTCTATATTTCCATGCCTATCTTCAGTCTCCTTAGAACAGTGCGCTTTATAAGGTATGGTTATGATGGGGCCGGTAATAAGTTGTGTTCCGCCCGACCATTTCTGCGCAATATCTTCTACCACGATTCCCTGACTGCAGGTTCGTTCCCGGATTAGCGATGTCATCATGGCAGAAGGTATTAAAAGCAGCACTGCCACAGAACTAATTAAAAACAGCCGGAATCCCAGAGATTGCTGGATACTCCCCTTTAAGCGCGTAAGCTTGGTTTTTGGCGGTACATTTTGTGTCATTTGAATCACCCCTTTGAATTATTTGATAAACTACTCATGCTCTAAAGGTATCAAAGGTATGTGAAATGAATTTGAATTAAAGATGAATTTTTCGTGAAATAAAACCAGTTAGACAGGAAACCGCAAGTTGGCTCTAACCCCCTGCGGCTTATTCGCATTGATTTCAATCTGTCCATTATGCAAATCCATAACTTCTTTCACAAAATTAAGTCCCAAGCCACTGCTCTTTTTCCGGGTTCCGGGCGGTTCTAAAGAATAGAATTTATCAAATATTTTATCCCGGGCAAATTCAGGAATTCCCGCTCCATCATCTATAACCGCTAGTTGGATATTATCTGTTTGCTTTTGAAGTTCTATTTGAATATGCCCGGCAGGCTTACAAAATTTCACGGCATTTTGCAGGATATTGGTAATGGCCTGACGAATTAAAAATTTTTCCCCTGGGAAATTTATGTTTTCTGCGGTTTTAAAATCAACTGTCAGTCTTTTTTGCATAAATTGCGGTTGCATGCTCTCTACAATCTCAGAAACCATAATACTTAAATTAATATCTGTGATTTTTTCCAAAGCCGTGCGGTTTTCCAATGACGCTAACAGTAATAACTTTTCTACCATAGTCTGAA
>JAGLMY010000115.1 GCA_023139775.1 bacterium | reverse complement strand
TCACCGCAGAGACGCAGAGCACGCAGAGAAAGATGGGATAAAAACCGTAGAGACGCGATTAATCGCGTCTCTACAGAACAATCTATGTGTCCTCTGCGGTGAATATACCTTTTGGTTCCACCTTGTCCGGGTTAGGAGTTAAACAGTGTTAAAAATCGTTACCGCCAAAACCATGCAAATCATTGACGCCCAGGCCAGTGAGCAATTTGGTATTCCGGGACATAAATTAATGGAACAAGCCGGAAAACGGTTGGCCGGCCAGGTACTGCGTTTTGTAGGCAGCGATTCACGCACTTTGGTATCTGTGTTGGCTGGAGGCGGTAAAAACGGCGGTGATGGCCTGGTTTGCGCACGTTATTTGGCACGCGCCGGGGTAAAAGTGATAGTCTGGCTTTTGGCCGAAAAGTTGGTTCCGGAAACCTTGGAAAATCTGCAGCGTTTGGCCTCGGAAAATGTGCCGGTTAAACAGTATTCCAATCCTCTGCCTGAGGAATTTTCGAGAGTCTTGGAACGTTCTGATGGTATTGTGGATGCACTGTTGGGTATTGGCATAACCGGGGCTCCGCGTGAACCTATGGCAACTGCAATACACGCGTGTAATCGTACCAAGAGTATTGTACTCGCCGCGGATATTCCATCGGGATTAAATGCGGATACCGGGGAGGCGGCAGAACCCACAATCAAGGCGCATTGCACAATTACTTTTGGTTTGCCCAAGATCGGACTGTTGCCCTCAGCAGCAGCAGCCTACACAGGACAAGTGATCGTAGAGACCATCGGCTTTCCGGATGTTTTGTTGCGCAATACGCAGGAAGAAATTCAGTATTGTGATAAAAATACGGCGGCTGAACATTTGCCGCAAAAAGCAGTGAATGTTCACAAACGCTCAGCCGGCAAAGTGCTGGTGATTGGGGGGGCAGCCCAATATCACGGAGCAGTACTCCTGGCTGCCATGGGTGCGAAATTGGCAGGTGCCGGTTATGTGACTATCGCTTATCCCAAAGCGTTGGATACGATTATCCGTTCCCAAACTTTGGAAGAACTCTGTTTGCCCTTGCCGTGCAGCTCGTCCGGAGTCTTGGGGCTTTCAGCGTTACCCACACTGCTTATAAATGCGGCGGAAGCGGATGCGGTTGTGCTTGGTCCGGGAATGGGCAGGTCCAAAATAACATTGGAAGTAGTGAAAACTTTTTTAAGGAAAGTCAAGGGTCCGCGTGTGATAGTGATTGATGCGGATGCCTTGCAGGCATTGCCGGCTATGCGCCTGAGGACGAGGTCCGCTGCGACACCGGCTTTGATTATTACACCGCATGAAGGGGAAGCAGGAATGCTCCTGAAGCAAAGCTGTGAGCAGGTCCGGGAGAACCGCTGGCAGGCTGCCAAACGCATCTGCGATATCACCCAAGCCGTGGTCTTGCTTAAAGGACAACACACTGTGGTTCAGTCGCCGCAGTCACCCACCACTATAATTGGGACCGGGACCCAAGCCTTAGCCACTGCGGGGACTGGAGATGTTTTAGCCGGAGTAATTGCAGCCTTAGCCGCACAAAGGTTGGATGCGTTTACAGCAACCTGGGTTGGCGCCGCGGTGCAGGGGATGGCCGGAGCTTTGGGCAGCCTGGATCCCTTGGGACAGGGAGTCACTGCCGGCCAGGTAGCGCGTAATTTGCCGCAGGCAATTTGCTGTTTGCGAAAAACACCAAAAAATATAAATTAGAAAAGTATTGGCAAGAGCAATGTCAAAAGTCGCAGGAGGAATTATGAAACACATCAAAGCCAGAGAAATCATGACCAAGGAAGTACTGTCCGTGAAACCGGATACCACTGTTAAAGAAGTTGCTCAGTTTTTTTTAAATAACAAGATATCCGGCGCTCCGGTATTGGATGAGCAAGAAAACCTGATCGGTATTGTCACGGAAGGGGATGTAATATTTCGTGATGCCAATATTCATTTACCGACAATGATTACCCTGTTTGATTCGATTATTTATTTGGAAAGTCCGAATAAATACGCGCACGAATTACAAAAAATTGTGGGCGGTAAAGTAGAAGATATTATGACTAAAGAGGTAGTGGCCATTCAGCCGGAAACCGAATTGCAGGAAATGGCCACGATCATGCATGAAAAAAAACGCCATCTTTTGCCTGTGCTGGAGAATGGAAAAGTGGTTGGTGTTGTTGGTAAAGCAGATATGGTACGAGCGATCGCACAGGAGGAGTAATGGCTGCGCGGTTGGAAGTCTCGATACTTCCTGAAGTAAGAAAACTATTTCCGTACATGCGCCAATGGCGCCGTTACATCCATCAGAATCCGGAATTGGGTTTTCAGGAAAAAAAGACCAGTGGCTTGGCGGCTAAAGTACTCCGGCAGGCAGGGTGGCAGGTATTCACTGGTATAGCCCGGACCGGGGTAGTTGGCGTATTGCGCGGTTCGCGGCCGGGACCGACCTTTGCTATTCGCGCAGACATGGATGCTTTGCCGATTATGGAAAAAAACCGGTGTGTATATGCCTCGCAGGTGCCGCAGGTGATGCATGCCTGTGGGCATGATGGCAATACTGCCATGGCATTGGGCGCGGCAGTGCTGTTGGCACGCTATCGCACAGAGTGGCGCGGCAACGTGAAAATCATCTTTCAGCCCTGCGAAGAAGTGCCGCCCGGCGGCGCCCAAGCCATGATTCGAGCCGGGGTTTTGAAATCGCCGGAAGTTGCGGCCATAATAGCGGCGCATGTAGACACTAGTCTGCCGGTAGGTAGTATTGGCATCAAGTCAGGTTTGATCATGGCTGCTGCTGACGCGTTTACCCTTATCATTCGAGGCAAAGGCGGGCATGGCGCCATGCCGCATAAGAGTGTGGATGCGATCAGTATTGCCGGCCAGGTCATTACCAATGTACAGCACGTGATCGCCAGAGAACTGGATCCCTTGGAACCTGCGGTTATTAGCTTTGGCACCATTGCCGGCGGGGCTGCCTACAATGTTATTGCCGATCAGGTGAAACTACAAGGTACAATACGGACCTTGAGTGATCAGCAACGAAAAAAAATACCGCGCCAAATCGAGCGGCTGGCACATGGGATTGCCTATGCGCATCGGGCCAAAGCTGCCTTTACTTTGGAGCTTGGTCATCCGGCTTTGAGCAATGATGAGCAGATAACAGATCAGGTTCGACACGCCGGAAACCAGGTGCTGGGAAAAACTCGGGTCAAAATATTGGCGCGTCCGGTAATGTCCGGAGAAGATTTTACGTATTTTGCCAGAGCTGTACCTGCCTGTTTTTTTAGGGTTGGTGTAGGTACCAAAGATCCCCGATACAGTTATCCCTGGCATCATCCGCGTTTTGATTTTGCTGAACAGGGACTTGTTTCCGGAGCAGCTGTTTTAGTACAAACCGCGAGGGAGTATTTGCGCGCATGAAAAAATTATTTGTATGGTTATGCTTTTTCGGGGTAAGCCTGGGCTGCGGTTGTGCCGGCACTCAGGCGCGGCCCGATGCTTTGCAGATTACGATTACACCGGAGCAGATATATCCAGGATGCGTGGTATCTGTTCAGGTCATAGCTCCGGCTGGTACCCGTGAGGTTACGGGTCGTTTGGATCTGCTGGGTTCGCCGGTGATTTCGTTAAAGACCAAAGATTCAGGAAAAACCTGGATTTTTATTACGCAAATTCCCCTGGCTGCCGTATGGCAGCCGGGAAAACACAGAGTTCAGGTGCAGGGCATAGCCCGGGATGGCTCGGAATTGCGGGGCGAGACCTGGATAATTGCGCCTTGATGATTTTTTTTACTTGCCCAAGTGAGGTTGGACATATAAAAAGGAAGCTTAACAACATGTTTTTTCCGGCAAACCGGCTCCAGGCTGAACATGGAAATACAGGAGGATAAGACAGTGGTAAAAAAAGCAGCGAAAAAAAGTGTGAAAGCAACCGGGCGTTCAGTTCCGGCCAAAACAAAAAAGAGTGATCCGGCAACAAAAAAAGTAGCAGCCAAAGCTGCGGAAACCAGCAAGATCAGCCCGAGTGTCTCTCAAGAACCAACGCCTGGGCCGGAAAAAAAATCCGGCGCGAAACAGGTTCCCCAGGTTACCTTACAAGCATCGCGGCGCTTTTGGTTAATGTTTTTGGGCAGCGCCTTAGTGATCTTGGCGTTGGTACAAGGATATGGCTACTTTACTGGTTGGGGAAATCCACAAAAAGTAATCCAACGCCAATTCAATACAGCGCAACGGTTAACTCTGGCCAAACGCTACAAAGCAGCGATCCGGCAATACAATCGTATTATCAAAACGGCCACGGATGAGGAAGTTAAACGGCAAGCATCTATTGCTTTGGCTGATTTGTACGGCGAACAGAAAGATTGGCTCAAAGCTATTGCATTGTATAAAAAACTGCAAACCAAAGATACCGGGACCGTGATGGCTGCCTGGACCGGCTTGAAGATTGCCGAAGCGCAGCATGAATCCGGAAGTTCGGAGGAAGCTCTGCAAACATATGCGGATATTCGCTCTAAATATCCGAAAAGCGATTGGGATGCGGAAGCCCGTTTGGGTATTGGCAAAGTCTTGATGGATCAGAAAAAATATCAAAAGGCCATTGCCGTGTACCGAACTTTGGAAAACGAATATCAGGGAGGATTTCTGGCAGCGGAAGCCTTGGTGCGTATTGGAGAATGCTATAAAAAACTGGGCAATACCGAAGTGGCGCGTAAAACCTTCCGGATGATTCTGGATACATACCCTACAACCATGACCGATGAAGCCAAAAAGCAGCTTTACGAATTAAATGGCACCAAGAAACCCGAAGGGGTTCGGTTGTGGGGCGAGTAAGGCAGGCACGAAAAACAACTGCCCGTCGATCCGGAGATTGGCAAGAATTTCAGCTTATTGACTGGATTCGGCAATGCACACAAAACCAAGCGATTCGCCGGGAAATCCACATTGGGGATGATGCTTCCTCTTATCGCGCTTCCGGCACGATGAATGAGTTGGTCACCTGTGATGCTATGATAGAGGATGTGCATTGGTCTTGGGACTGGTGTGATCCGCGATCCCTGGGATATAAAATAGTTGCCGTCAATCTCTCGGATATTGCCGCTATGGGAGGGATTCCCAAACGGGCCCATTTGGTCTTGGCCCTTCCTTGGCAGCAAAAAAAAGCCGTAGTACAACCGATGTTACGAAGTCTGATAAAAACCTTGAACCGGCATCAAGTTGTCCTGGCTGGTGGTGATACAGTGTTCTCGTCCGGGCCGATGATGATTACCCTAACCTTGCAGGGAGAAGTTGCTCCCCAGGAGATGCTTTTACGCTCCCAAGCAAAGGAGGGTGATTTGTTATTTGTAACAGGTGATCTTGGCGCGGCGGCAGCGGGATTGGATCTGCTCAAGCAGTATAAAAAAGTCCCGTCTCACTATACTGTTCTGACTAAAAAATTATTAGCGCCTATACCACGAGTTGAGGCCGGTCGTCTTTTGGCGCACTCCGGAAAAGTGCACGCTATGCTGGATCTTTCGGATGGATTGGCCGGTGATGTTCGGCATTTGGCCAAAGCCAGTCAGGTTGGAATTCGTTTGTATACTGAGTACATACCAATTGCCTTAGCAACACGAGTGGCAGCGCGACACTTGAAGAAAGATCCGTTATTCTACGCGCTCTGTGGTGGCGAAGATTATGAATTGCTTTTTACCGCCTCGCCCAAGTATACTTCGGAAATATTCCGGTTAGTACAGGACAAAGCCAAACTTTCCTGCCATATCATCGGCCAAGTAGTTAACAAGCGCCAAGGTATTTATCAAATTTTGCCAAATGGAAGCAGAGCTCCTTTACCTGCGGGTTGGCAACATCCGGCCTGACCGGATTAAAAAAGATACGAATTGCGCAAACTATTGATCCTTCCGACGAGAGGCCTGGCGGGAGCAATTCCCGGAATATCAGGCATTAATCCAATTACTGACCAGGGCTAAATAACCGATACTTCCATGGTGGCCGTGTCCCCTTAAGTTTAGAGGCCGGGGTCTTGCCACAACAGTTTTTACATTTTTATGACACCTGGCACGCTTTTATCAGCATATAATAGTATTGAAGCGCTTTTAGATTTGACATTGTTTTTTTAAAAGATTTGCGCTCAAATTGCGAGGCTCTTATGTCGACATATAAATCGTCTCGGATAATTTTATTTGCGATATTTTTACCGGTCATACTCGCCGGCGGCTATGGCGCCCATCATTACTATGCCTATCTTTGTAAATCAGCCCGTTTGAATTTTTCCGAAGCTCAAAAGCAAACGGTCATTAAAATACGGACGCGGGTTAAAGCCCAATGGCAACACAGCCTGGAGCAGCTTATGCGCCATGCTCAACGCATGGTTACGGGTTCCCCTGATCAGATCTCTAAATCATTGCAGGTTATCGTGGATTCTCAAAGCGAAATACGCCATGCTTTTTTCGTCGATCGGGAAGTCATATATCTTCCGCAGTGGAAGAAATTCAGGATCACCAAATCCTCCGAAGATTTAAGCCTGCCGATTTTTGAAAACGCGGATTTCAAACAGGCGGAACTACTTGAGTTCCAATACCAGGATTTTACCGAAGCAATCAGAATCTACGAGCGCTTTTGGCTGGAAAACCCCAACAATTTCAGGGCAGCCAATGCTCTGGCACGTTGTTTAATGAAGGCCGAACAGTTTAAGCGCGCGGAAAAGATCTACCTTCAAATCTTCAAGCAAAATCCCGCTTGGCAGGTCCAGGGCGATATCCCTTTGGCCATTATGGCCGCTTTTCAGCTTCTGGCGATTTACCACAGCCAGGCTCGCCACCGTGACGTCCAGGCGTTCTCCCTGCAGCTTTATCATCATCTCTTGGATGAAAGATGGGAACTGACTAAAACTAAAACCTTTTTTTTTCAGAATAAACTAAAAACCAACCTGGCCCCTTATTTGTCAGAACCGGCTTTTTCACGAAAATACGAAAAGCTTATGCAGCGTGAGCGACGTATGGAAAAAAACAAAAATTATGTTCGTTTTATCTCCCGACGGATTATCCCCTTTATTGAGAGTCGTCCTATTTTAGGATACCGCGTGTACTTTCTCGCCTCACCCGGCCGGCACCCGACTTTTCTCTTGATTATTCCCCATCGCCACGGCCATATTGTTCTTGATATTGAATATAGGAGATTTGTCCGCCGAAACTTATTCAAGCTGGTAGCAACCCTGGGGCAGGACCATGATCTGGGCATGACTCTGCGTTTTGCCGACCGGACGGAATGCTTGGTGACCTCGGCGACCGGCAACGTGCAGACCTTTCTGATATCTCCCGAAAATTTTCCAGACCTGGCTTTAGACCTGCTGATTCCAGATTCGGCCGGACTGGTCGTAGAAAACCGACTTGCCCGGTGGAAACTCTATTTTATTGGCTGGTACGGCCTGTTTGTTTTATTGCTCGTGATCGTTTTTTTTATATTGATTAAACAGATCCAATTTGCCGAGCTTAAAGCTGATTTTGTCTCGCATGTATCGCACGAGTTAAAAACTCCCCTTACATCCCTGCGAATGCTCTCCGAAATCCTCGCCACTCAATCCCGGTTGCCGGCAAAAAAGCGGCAACAATACTACGGTGTTATGAACAAAGAATCCATTCGCCTCTCCCGCTTGATCGAAAACCTGATGGATATTTCACGCATCGAGAAAAAAAAGGAACAATATTACTTTCAAAACGAGAATTTGGATACCGTGCTGCACATTGCGCTCGAGTTATTTTCCAACGCTTTTCCCATTTACCAGCGCCGGCTCAAGATTTCCCTCCAAAGCAACCGCCGGGTGTGGCTGGACAAGGACGCTATTATTCAAATGATGCTCAACCTGCTGGACAACGCCCGTAAATTTTCCCCTCCGCAAAGCGTGATTGAGGTGCGCAGCCGGAGTCATGACAACCAGGTGATTATTGAAATCATTGATCAGGGCGGGGGTATGACAGGTTCCCAGATTCGCAAGGTGTTCAACAAATTTTATCAGGTGAAAAAAACCTACGAGGAAAAATTTAAAGGCGTGGGACTGGGATTGGCCATTGTTCGTAATATTGTTTCCGCGCACCGGGCCAAGATAACCATTGCCAGCGCATTGGGGCAGGGGACCACAGTGACGGTAAGCATGCCGGCAAGCACGTCCGGGAAATAATTCCGCAACCGGCGGGTTCGGACGGCTGTAGTAGAGTGAATATTGTTTACGAAGGAGGAGCAGATGCCAACCATTTTAATTATTGAAGATGAATCTTCCATCTTGTTGGGACTGGAGGATGCGATGGTCCAGGACGGGTATGAGGTGCTCACGGCTCGCAACGGCGAGCAGGGATTGAAATTCGCTTTGCAGGAAAAGGTCGATTTAATTATACTCGATATCATGCTTCCGCGGCTCAATGGGTTTGAGGTGCTCAGGCAAATCCGGCAAAAGGATAAACGGCTACCGGTCATTCTTCTCACAGCTAAGGGGCAGGAAAAGGACAAGATTAGCGGTTTCAATCTGGGCGCGGATGATTACGTAACCAAACCCTTCAGCATCAATGAGTTGCTGGTGCGCATCAAAGCCCTTTTCAAGCGGGCGCAGCCCTCTTCTAATGGTATCGAGACGTATACTTTGAACAATATCTCCTTTGACTTCAAAGCTATGAAAGCCAAACACAGGGGCAAGGAGGTCTTTTTTTCAGTGCGGGAACTGGAATTGTTGCGCTTCCTCATCGGATACTCAAACGAGGTGGTTTCCCGTGCGCAAATCCTGGAAAAAATATGGTGCTATGATGTAGAGAACTCCCCCAGCACGCGGACCATCGACAACTATATAGTCAAACTAAGACAAAAAATCGAACCCAACCCGGAAAAGCCCCGGCATATCTTGACAGTGCACCGGAAGGGATATCGTTTTGAACCTTAAAAGTTCTGGTCATGGAAATCGAATTTTACAATTTCATGACATTTTTTTTACGAGGATATGGAAACCATGAGCGCTATTTATGCTATAAAAAAAGTACCGGCGAATTGGACAAAAAACAATTTCTTTTTAGGAGTGTGTTTCATGGCACTTTTGCTTCCCCGTCTCGGCGCCGGCATGGAAGAAAATCGAAACGCGGCGCTCCAGCTTTATCAAGAAGGTCTTTTTCAGGAAACCGGAACAGGTGATCTTAAAATGGCGATTAAGATTTATACCACCCTTATTGAAAAATACAAGAAATATCAAGATGTAACGGCCGTGGCCTTGTATCATCTCGGCCTGGCGCACGAAAAACTAGGCGATTATCCGGCAGCTAAAAAACACTTCAAGGCTATCACGCGTAATTATCGACAACAGGTAAACCTTGTTCGGCAAGCTAAAATTAAATTACGGCAACTGGCTAAAAACCCTCCGAAGAAAAAAAAGTCAAAAAAACAATTGGAGTTACTAATCCCGGATACTTCCCGGCAACAGACTTCGGTCCGGTCTGTAAAATCTTCACCACCCGCTGCTTCCGCGCTTCAGACCGCTACCTGGGGAATCGGTTTAAATTATTTAGGCGGACACGTCCGCTGCCGCACACCGGACCATATTCAGATCGAGATCAAAGCTCAATCCCGCGGGGAAGATATTCTCCTTGGAGTTCGCGGCGCTTTTGTTTCTCCTCCGCTTACCCGGACCATGCCGCTGGTTTGGTATATCGGGATGGAATACGACTACGTGATCAATGAAACGGTTGATTCTAAATATATTACGGGAGGCTATATTGGCGGTGAAATCAGCCTGACTAAACATTTGGGTTGGGGAGGAGATATCGGCTATTATTACCTCAATGCCCAAACAGACTCCCGGAGAATTATTGTCGTGGAAACGGCCGCGAATATTTATTTGACATGGTATTTTTAATCCTAGAGAGGGGTGGGTTAAATGAGAAATAAATCTATTTTTTCAACCTCGCGTATTATTAATATATTTATATTAATAATGATGAGCGTTCTTTCAGTTATGGTTTTTTTTAACACAGCCGCGGCTGCTGATCCTACTGCTACTTTATCGCCTACGGTTACCTGTACAGCCACGTCGTCCGGCACCACGCCTACGGCCACGTCTACGTTCACGGCCACGCCTAAGGTCACACCTACGGTCACGCCCACGTTCACAATTTCGGGTACCTATACGACCACGCCGTCCAGCACCTCATCACCTACCAGCACCCTGACTCCCTACACTCCCTACACGCCCGACATCACCTCGTCACTAACCTGTACTGTGACTCCCTACGGCACTACGCCTACTGCCACCGTGATTGTGCCCATCACTTCTCCAACCACCACGACAACAGCGGTCATTATGTTTCCAATTAATGATGTCAAGGCAAGCAATAACATCCTGAATCCCATGGAAAGCAGTCAACCGGCATTCATTTCTTTTAATCAGGAAACCACCGGACGAATTAGCGTAAAAATTTACACCACTCGCGGCAAGTTAGTACGGACCCTGGTTGACAATGAAGAGTACCAGCCCGGCCCGCATACAATGGAATGGTATGGAAAGGTGCAATCCGGAGAGGTGGTTCCTTCCGGAATCTACGTTGTGCATATCCAGGCTCCGGGTATTAGCCGTTATGTGAGAATCGCGGTGATCAAATGAACAAAAGCGGGTTCTATGGACTT
Source organism: bacterium (assembly GCA_023139775.1). Classification (GTDB taxonomy): domain Bacteria; phylum Oederibacteriota; class JAAXVQ01; order JAAXVQ01; family JAUVAV01; genus JAGLMY01. The sequence continues at coordinate 15,558 of JAGLMY010000115.1, read as the reverse complement.
AAATCCATGGATTCCAGGAGGGATGTGACATGTTTATTAAAACTCTGACCCTGTTGCTCACGAGCCTATTGCTGTGCGGGCCACTGTATGCCCAAGTCCTCAGTGGTGGAGAGACACTCAAGGCGGCTATCGGCGCCCGCCAGGCCGGCATGGGTGAAATGTTTACAGCTTTGTCCGGAGATATCCATTGCCAGTATTACAATCCGGCGGGTTTGGCCGACCTGGCGTCACCGGTCATTACCAGTATGTATACCTCCAATATTTTCGAGAATCAGGAGGCACTGATCGCAGGCGGTTTGCCGGTCTCCTGGGCCGGTCCCGGTGCCCTGGCTTTTAGTCTGGTCAATGCTCTGGGTGCGAAAATGGAAATCAATCACCTTGACGGCACCAGTGAAAATTTAATTTCCCAGAACGATTACCTTGCCACTCTGGGATATGCCCAACAGTTCTTTCCTGGATTTTATGTTGGCGCGAATATCAAAGTGCTGTCTTCCACCTTGGTGGAGCAATACACGGCAACCGCGGTGGGAGTGGATCTGGGCATTTTAATGCACGACGCGGTCCTGTCGGGTATGAATATCGGAGCTGCGCTCCAGCATGTGGGTTCGGAAATTAAGTATGACAATGAAGGGGATGCCATGCCCACAACTTTACGAATGGGTATTGCCTATCAGCGTGTGTTTCAGCAGGAACACGGCTTGCGGGCGGGCGTGGATTTGCTTTTTCCCAATGACAGCGACGCCCTCCAGCATATCGGGGTGGAATATGCCTGGCAAAGCACTCTGTTTTTAAGGGCGGGATACAAACTGGGGTATGATCTTGATACCTTTACCGTTGGGGGAGGTGTGAATTATCAGGGTATCCGGTTTGATTACGCCTTTTCCGGTTTCACGGCCGGCGGAAACGCCCATCGCATTGGCCTGGGGTATTCGTTTGGGATTGATTCTTCGGGTGCCTCCGAGTAATAGACGCGAACGGGTCAAGCCGGCCTGGGAAAATTTCTGTCGTGTTATTCAGCCCCGACCGGAAAAGATATATAGGGACGCCTTACGGCAGCCCCGACCGGAAAAGATATATAGGGACGCCTTACGGCAGCGTTTTTAATCGGACATAGAAGACATATCCCCGGACCAACCGCGATTTTTCCCCGTTGCTTTGCTCATTATCTTAAGGCATAATACACGTGCTTGACGACACTTGAAACGTGATTGAGGAGTTGGATGAATTTTATATGAAGCAGCAACGCATTATGACAACCAGCAGCGCGCAGGAGACCGAGATCTTGGGAGAAAACCTGGCGCATGATTTTGAGCCCGGTGACGTGATAGCTTTGTACGGTGATTTGGGAGCCGGTAAAACCTGTTGGGTGCGAGGTGTAGCCAAAGCCTTGGCTGCTCGGGAAGCTGTCACCAGTCCGACCTTTACGTTGATAAATGAATATCATGGAAAAATACCGGTTTATCATTTTGATCTGTACCGTTTGCAATCCACACGCGAGTTGGAAGACATTGGTTATGAAGAATATTTCTATGGTGAAGGGATCAGTATTCTGGAGTGGGCTGAAAAAGCCGAATGCCTGCTGCCTAAATACCATTGGAAAATATATTTTGATATCAGAGCAGATGAGGAACGCCAAATTATTATTTGTCCTCCCGGTCAAAAGGAACGAGTATGATATTAAGTCTGGACACCTCCACCGCGAGAATATCGTTAGCGCTCTGGGCAGACGGTAAACTTCTGAATTCCAAAGCGGCGGTAACCGAAAGGCGCCATAATGAAACGATATTACCGTATTTGGAAAGCATGCTTAATACAGTGAATGTAAAGATGCGGGATATTCAAGGTTTGGTTGTGGGTCGTGGTCCCGGATCTTTTACGGGTGTGCGTGTGGGTATTGCAACGGCATTAGGATTTGCCCAAGCATTGGCGATTCCAGTGGTAGGCATATCCAGTTATCTGACTATTGCGGCGGCCAGCACACATTCGGTGGTCTTGGTTCTCGGGGATGCCAGGCAGGATATGGTCTACGCGGCCTGTTATGCGAACCAGGCAGCGGAATGGAAACCGGTTTTTTCTGAACAACTGACCACTTTATCCGGATTGAGTGATTTACTTCCTGAGGCAGAATCTATTGCGGTGACCGGTCCGGAAGCTAAACAATTGTTTCCGGCAGTGCAGGCCAAGTACCCGGAATTTATTTTGGAGAATGAAGAAAAACATTTGCCCAGCGCTGAAATTATGGCAAGATTAGCAATGGGGGCGATTGCCAATCCAATGCAGGACAAACTGCAGCAAGGCGGAATGCCTGTGCAAGACATAACTCCTATTTATTTGCGACGTACTCAGGCAGAAGAAGTCAGAGCACGCCATCAACACTAACACGGAGGCACGATTGTGAAAAGTCTCGACAAAGAGGCGGTCACTATTACGCCAATGCATATGGGAGATTTGGATGAAGTGCTCTGGGTGGAACAGAGTTCATTTCGCGATCCTTGGACCCGCGCCCTTTTTGAGGAAGAATTTAAAAATCCGGATCTCAGTCATTTTCTTGTTGCCCGCTGTGACGAACATGTGGTGGGTTATATGGGATTTTGGTTGATACAAGACGAGGCTCACATTACCAACTTAGCGGTTCATCCGGGATTTCGCCGGCGTAAAATCGGAGAGCGATTAGTGCGCGCGATATTGCATATGGCCTGCAGTTTAGACGCGCGGCGCGCCACCTTGGAAGTGCGCGCCGGCAACGAACCCGCCAAACGTCTCTATGAAAAGCACGGCTTTCAATTGGTTGCCATTCGACGTAAATATTATGTGGACAACAATGAAGACGCCCTGGTTTTGTGGAACCAGGATATCAGCGCGTTTCGGGATTCCCGGAAGAAAAAGGAAAATACTGAAACCCCTTGACAGTGAAATATCCTGGTGATACATTACCAGATATTAGGCGATTTGCCTTACGTATACTTGAGTATAGGAGGAAGGCAAAGGCATGACAGCGCAGGGAAAAGTAAAATGGTTTAACAATGCAAAGGGATTTGGTTTTTTGGAACGCGATGGTGAGCAGGATGTGTTTGTGCACTACTCCGCTATTGTGGGGGATGGGTTCCGGGGTTTAAATCCCGGAGAGAATGTCACCTTTGAGATTGTTGAAAACTCCAAAGGTCCCCAGGCTGCGAATGTTGTAAAAGCCGAACTCGAGTAATATTTTTGGTTAGTGGGGTATAAAAAAAGCCCTGCACCGTCTGGTGCAGGGCTTTTTTTATACCCCAGGCTGAAGCGCGTACCACGGCAAGGGGTCTAAACCGCAGGAGAAAAATTTATGTTACTAAAAAAAGTAAGTATTTTTTATTTGTTATTCATTTGTGCATCCGCGTCATCCGCCTGGTCACAATCCTGGTCGCATGCCACAAAACGACTGCAATGGTTGGGTGCGCCGATGAATGTGACCGTGTGGGCCGAAGATCAGGTGATTTGCGCAACAGCATTGCAAATCAGTGTTGCTGAATTGAAAAGGCTGGAGCAAGCATACTCAGCCATTCGTCAAGGCAGTGTGGTAAATCAGCTCAATCAATTTGGCGGCGAACGACCGATTAAAGTCAATGCTGAAACACGCCGACTTTTGCAGTGGGCTGAGACGCTTTCTGAAAAAACCAAGGGCGCGTTTGATATTACCACTACGAGTTATAAATGGCAGTATGGGTTTGGGCAATCGGATTTTCGATTGCCCACGTATTTACATATGCGGCAAATTATGCCCCTGGTGAATTACAAGCTTATTGCAGTGTATCCCAAAGACAAGACCGTGCTGTTTAGGAAAGACGGTGTGCAGATTGATTTTGATATCCTGCTGGTCAGTCATGCTTTTAATCGTCTGCAATTGCTGTTAAAAAAGAAAAAAATAAAGTCACTACGTCTGCAAATAGGGAAAAACACCATGGTTTTAGGTAATCTGCCCGAAAAGCTATCCAGCCTGGAAATCCACACGCCCGGAAAAAAAGCGGAGTTGCTGGCACGTTTGCTTTTGCGTCCGGGCAAAGTATTGCAGGCTGATGTATATACCCGTGCTTTTCAAAAAGAAGGCAAACGGATTCATCCCTATCTGGATGCCAAGGCCGGAAAGCCGGCAAAACATTGTCAACAAGCAACCCTCTATTTGCCACTCCAGGCAAAACTTGATATTCCTGCCGGAGTGCTTATGTTGCTTCCGCCAAAAGAGAGTCTGCAACTGATAGACAGCATTCCCCAAGCAAAATGTCTGCTGCTGGACTACCAAAGCAGGCTTCATTATTCCGTTGAGTGGAAAAATCCGGAATAGAAAATGCCTGTCAAGGCAAAGTAGGAATGTCCTGTTTTAAGAAGCATACTGAGAAGGAACATTTTTTTAAAGTAATAGGATCAACCATAGGCATAAAAGGCAACCCGTTTTTATTTTTGTTTTTGTTAATAGCTTGAAGATGTTTGTGAGTCACGTCCTTGAATGTGACGTGATGAGCGGCAATTAAAATTATTCCGGTGCCTCATTTAATAATGTTATTACAATTAACGGTCCTGAGTAAATTGACTTTTGAATCCACCGTATAGGATGGATTTAACAGATACAGCTGCAATTCCTTTTTCCTTTCCATTTTCATTCACACAAGCACACACAAGTTTTTCGGCCATAATCCTGCGCCACTGAGTATCCTGAGCTGACCATCAGAAAAACACCCGTGGTACTCAATTTGGCGGTGATCAATACGATTAAAAGGATATAATTATTCAGGGTCTTCACCGTTTTCTGCGCGTGAATTTTCCTTCTTTTACCGAGACTGATTGTGCCTGCCGTCATTCCGGCGAAAGCCGGAATCCAGCCAGTTCATTATAGAGATCATTCCAGTCAGGATTGCCTTTTTTCGATCATTTCTAATTTCCAATTCCTCTTCCACTCTTTGATTGCTTTTTCCCGACCAATCGCGCTTTCCATGATCTCATGAACTTCATACCACACCAGATCATGCACCGCATAACGCTTGGTAAATCCTTCTACCAAGTCGTTTTTATGCTCCCATACTCGTTTAATCAGACCTGAAGTAACACCTACATATAATGTTCCGTTACGACGACTTGACAGGATATAAACGCAAGGGTGTTTAATCATCAGACACCTTCTGGACCCCGGCTTTCGCCGGGGTGACGACTTCTGTGAGGCCTATTGGTTGAGCGTGTTTTTTCACACTAAACGCTAAAGAATAATTAGTCATAATCCAAAACCCTACCGCAAGCAAGGTAAACGTGTCAAGTTTTCAAACAGCCGTAGTTTAAGAAAAACGTGTAGCTGTAGAACTAAAAGAGATTATGATGCCCTTTTTCACGCGCAGAAAACGGTGAAGACCCGTTATTCACAACCCGGAACGTATTGTGTAACAATAAGCGTTAATTACCGGACATGTTTATTAGGCGAAAGCAACAACAAAATTATGATATTGAATGACGCGGGCCGGATGGCGGGGAAATGGTGGAATAATGATCATTACAAATGTAGGGACGATTCCATGTAATCGTCCTCATCAAATGAATTACGGGGTGTGGTAAGAAAAATGATTGCCGTAGGGTCAAGGTATGCCTGGACCCTAAAGTAGGGAACGGTCGTGACCGTTCCTAAAAGACGGAAAAGAAAAGGAAGAAGGGTATGGAAAAGGAAAATTACTTTTGGGCTAAAACTACTCTTGCTGGGAACCCGGGTATTCCTGTGTATGAACATATGCTTAATGTCGGATGTGTAGCAAAGCAGCTGGCAGAACTATTACCTCAATTATTAAATAAGTTTAATCTGGAACCAAGAATAATTGGTTTTTTGGCAGCCCTTCATGATATAGGTAAAATATCGCCGGGATTTCAGCGGAAATGTAAGGCATGGCTTGAAGAAAATGGGTTAGTTGATATAGATCGGCTATGGCAATGGAAATCAACAATGGAATCCGACCATGGAAAAGTATCACATAAAGTAATACTGGATGAACTAATTAAGAAAAATGAAGATGTTGACACAGCTACCTATTTATCCACGGTGTTGGGAGCGCATCATGGAAGAATCAAATATCTTCCTAATCCAAGAGGAATTAATTCGCATTCTATAAAGTTAATAAAAGAAGGTAACAGCGGAATAGACTGGAACAATGAAAGAGAAAAGACCATAGACAAAGTATATGAATATTTCGGCATTAAAAACATCGGGCGAGTGATCGACGAAGAATCACCATTTTTGTGGTGGATAGCCGGGTTAACGACTATTGCCGACTGGATAGGATCGGATGAGCGTTATTTTGAATCAACCAGTAACAATAGTGAAAAAAACCAAAAGACGATTGCAGATAAGGCCATTCAATTAATTGGATTTGATACGCTGGATATTAATAAAGACCTGTCATTTAGAACAATATTTGGAAATAAATTTGATTCCAATGATATGCAATCTAAAGCACTTGAAGCAATTAACGAGCCCGGTATTTATATTATTGAAGCGCCTATGGGAATGGGTAAAACTGAAGCAGCACTTGGAGCAGCATATCGATTGTTATCTGCCGGGAAAGCGAGCGGTATTTATTTTGCCCTGCCTACACAGATAACCAGTAATCGAATTCATCTAAGAGTAAATGAATTTCTTAGGGCCATTACTTCAAATACGGAAAGCAAATTAATCCATGGTAACTCCTGGTTAGTGGATCGATCAAAAGATATGATACATTTTGCCAAAAATGATAATGAGTCTTGTGAAGATGAGAAAAATGTACGTGATTGGTTTGCTTCTCCTAAAAAAGCATTACTAGCACCTTTTGGAGTGGGGACGGTTGATCAGGCATTGCTTGGAATTGTTGCGGCCAAACATTTTTTTGTCAGACGCTTTGCGCTTGCCGGAAAAGTAGTGATTATTGATGAAGTGCATTCCTATGACCTATATACTGGAACATTAATCGATAAGTTAATCGCAGTATTGGAAAGTCTGGGATGTACAGTTGTTGTTTTGTCAGCCACACTCACAAAAAAACGAAGAAATCAAATGTTGGGTATTTCTTCTGATGAAGAAAGCAGGGATGAAGATGCCTATCCATTAATAACCGGTAAAAAAGCAGGTCAATTAATTGAACCGGTTAAAGCTGTTGTTTCTGAATCAAAAGAAATTACTGTGGAATTCGAAAATAGCAGTGAAGCGGCAAAAAAAGCTTTAGCACTTTATGAAAAAGGTGGGGTAGTACTCTGGATTTGCGATACCGTTAATTCAGCACAGAAACAATACCTGCGATTTAAAGAGAGTGCAAGTTGTGATACTAAAATCGGTTTATTACATTCAAGATATCCTTATTGGAGAAGAGAAGAACTGGAAAAAGAATGGATGGAAAGATTAGGAAAAGAAGGCAAAACAAGATGTGGGTGTATTCTTGTTTCCACCCAAATTGTTGAGCAAAGTGTCGATCTTGATGCTGATTTACTGATTAGCGAATTAGCACCAACAGATATGCTGCTTCAACGAATTGGCCGGCTTTGGAGACATCATAGGAAAAACAGGCCGACAGCAGAATCAAAAATTATTATTATTAATGAAGAACAAACGCTGCAAGAATTTAGAAGCATGACAGCAAAGGAAATAGTTAATGGTTTAGGCAGCAAAGCATTTGTCTATAATGCCTATATTTTGCTTAGATCGATGGAAGTCTGGAATAAAAACAAGAATATCGTTATTCCTTCACAAATGCGTGAATTAATTGAATCTACCTATTCCGAATGCGAAGATGAACCGGAAGCATGGCAGGAACTCTTTAATGATAATTATGCAAAAGTAACTGCCTATCGTCAAAGAGCTTTGATGAGTAGTAATATCTGGCAAGCAGCACTCAGTGATACAGAAGGAATACAGACACGTCTTAATGAAATCCAAACCATGACACTAATATTATATGAGAATCTAGCTGCCGGGGAATTAGTCTTTTTGGATAATTCAAAACATTACATTAAAAAGAAAAGTTACCAACTTACTACCGCACAAGCTGTTCACAAAAATACTATTAAAATACCAAACCATTATTTTGAGAATTCACCAGGAGATAACCTTTTAGATGACTATATTTATGAAGAATACAAAATGGCATTGGTACAAGAAAATGGCGATTTAGATGTCCGGGGATTGAAGGAAGGGGTGACGCTAAATTATTCAGATGAAAAAGGAGTGGAAATAATAAAGTAAAAGCGAGAGGTGCAGTTATGAATGTAGCATTTGATCCATGGATACCTGTAGTGGATTTAAAAGGCAAGCCGGAGTTGATAAGCCTTGAAGATGTTTTTATAAAAGGAAAAAAGTATGCAGATTTGGCAGTTAGGCCACACGAGCGGGTGGCATTGATGCGGTTATTAATTTGTATATCTCATACTGCCTTGGACGGCCCCAAAAACTATAAGGAATGGCAGCAAGTACCGAAAAAATTGCCAGAAGCAGCGAGTATGTATTTGGAAAAATGGAAGGGTTCTTTTGAATTATTTCATAAAACAAAGCCATGGTTGCAAATTGCCGGATTGGAACCAGCTAAAAAAGATGATCCAAAAGCTTTTACAAATATAGCAAAATTAGACTTCGCTTTGTCAAACGGAAGTGGGACATCTCTTTTTGAACATTATGGGTATGAGAATGATGAATTGAAATATAGTATTTCACAATTAATACTAGGATTGATTACTATAAACAATTTTTCAACATGCGGATTGATAGCGCGGCCTTTGTGGAATGATAAAGCAACAGCAAGTTCTGCTAAAGATGCACCTTGTATTGCTTCTTCGATGCTTCATGTGTTTTTGGCAGGAGAAAATATATTTGAGACTATATGTATAAATGTTTGTGATTACGAAGAATTATCATTGTTTTTAAATCAGAATAAAAAAGATTCAGATTGGATAGGAAGACCGGTCTGGGAAAATATGCCGAAAAATGATGATATAAGCACTACCAAAACTTTTCTAGGAAGATTAGTCCCTTTATCAAGAGCTATTTTACTTTTTGAAGATAGTTCGTATATGCTCTACGGAGAAGGATTGAAATTCGAAATATTTCCTGATTATTTTCAGGAATTCAATACTTCTGTTGCTGTGAGGAAGTCAAAAACAAAAGAGGAACGTTATTTGGTTGGTGCCAGAATAGGGATGAGACCATGGCGACAACTTGATTCAATACTTCAATACAATTTGATGAAGTCAAGTCCATCACACGCGCTTAATTTGAAGCATCTTTCTGGAGAAGCTATTGATATTTGGGTAGGCACATTAATCAGAAATCCTGGTAAACAAAATATATTGGATACAGTTGAATCGCGATTTCATATATCGAAAAAATTACGAACAGAACAGGGATGTGCGATCTACGCTGATGAGGTTAAAAATGCTTATGAGGTATCAAGGGTGTTGGGAAAAGCGGCCTATATCTATCGTATAAATCAAGATTCCACAAATGAAACTGGTAAAGGGTCTGGTGCTGTGGGTGTTTACTGGACATCTGTTGAAAATAATTTATCACTTCTTATGCAATATATTGAGGAGCTCGGAACAGATGGTAGTGAAGAATATCAAAAAAAATGGCAATCAATGCTTTGGAATAAAGCACGAGAAGCCTATCAAGTTGCTTGTGGCAAGGAAACACCCAGACAGATGCGTGCTTTTGCAAAAGGGTGGCAGGTTCTAACAGGCAAAAAAGATGAGAAAATTGAAACCAAGGAGGAAGCGCATGCGGTTTTTTGAACAGCTGGAGCGAAACAAAGACAACAGAGGGATGATGGCAAATCTGCGATGCATATTAATACCAAATAAGAAACAACGGGCTTGGCCAGTATTACATCGTCTTGGAATAGCTATTGATAATGAATCAGCAGCATTTGTAGCAGGGCTTTATGCCAAACATCCTGAAATAACGAATAAAGGTAATTTTGGCAATACTTGCAAACAAATTGAATTAAGACGGGATGTAAGTAAAGAAAAGGAGAAAATAACGCCTACAGAAAGACGCTTTCAGCATTTGTTGTCTGCTAATAAAGAGGAAGTGCAGGATAGGGTACTTAGAATGGTTATGATGGCTGAAAGAGAAAACATACCTGTTAATTATGAAAAGCTGGTCAAGGATTTAACCTGTTGGAAGGACAAGATAAAAACAGAATGGGCTGCGGCGTATTGGGCGCCATTTGCTGAGAAATTAGGCGAGGAGGAATAATTATGCAATGGCTGGCAAGATTGGAAATCGATACAGATAGAGCCATGCAGGAAGGAATGATTGACACCTATAGCTGGCATAAAAAATTGTGGCAATGTTTTCCGGATGACCCGGAAGCAACCCGTGACTTTTTGTCACGGGTTGATCAACTGGAAGGGAAATTACGGTTTTGGATATCATCTGAAAGAAAACCTGAAAAGCCAAATTGGTGCTTGCCGGATAGATTTGAAGTTAAAGAAATCAAGTCAGCTTTGCTGGAACACCAGTATTATACTTTTGATGTGAGAGTCAATCCTGCTAAGCGAGAGTGTATTAAAAGAGAAAATAACAAAACAGTCATCAATGAAAAAGGCAAACGCATAAGAGGCAAACGTAGAGCGATTACTAAACAGGGAGAGCTTAAAATTTGGTTTGAACGTAAGGCGGAAGAAGGTGGGTTTCGGTTAATTGCAGATAAACCATTAGAGATAAGTCCGGTCATATCCAATTATTTTAAAAAGAAAAATCACGAAGGATTTCATGGCGGCGCACAGTTCCGAGGCAGACTGGAAATAGTTGATCGAGATAAATTTAAAGAGACATATGCTAAAGGAATTGGAAGCGCCAAGGGATTTGGATTCGGGATGCTATTAATAGCACCTATCAAACAATAAAAGGAGAAATCCAAATGAAACATTTGGAATTACACATTATTCAATCCGTACCGGTAGCATGTCTTAATCGTGATGATCTTAATTCACCCAAAACAGCAATATTTGGTGGTATTCAGAGAGCACGAGTGTCGAGCCAGTCGTGGAAGAGAGCTATAAGAGAAATGGCGAAAGAAATGTCACCAGACCAATTCAAAGGAGAGAGAACAAGATTTCTTTTTGAACCATTAGTTGATGCGATGGTAGCAAATGGTGTTGAAGGTATAGACGCCGAAGAAGGTGCTAAAAAAATAATTGATGAATTAGTCAAACTTGATAATAAAAAAGAAGAACAAGTTAAATCAAAAACCATGTATTTTATGTCGCCGCTTGAATTTGACAGTATGGCAAAGGCCTATGCTGAAACAAAGGATGTGAAGAAAGCTTTGAAAGCCATTGATGCTAAGAGTTTAAAAGATGCTGCTGATATTTCAATATTTGGCAGGATGGTTGCCAGTGATCATACACTGACTATTGAAGCTGCTTCCATGTTTTCGCATGCGCTATCGACCCATAAAGTTGATAATGAAATCGATTTTTTTACCGCAGTTGATGATTTGCAAGGAGAGGAAGAATCCGGCGCTGGGATGACTGGAACATTGGAATTTAATTCTGCGACTTATTATCGCTTTGCAGCACTTAATCTGGATATGTTAGCCGATAAAAAACATCTTGAAAGTATGACAAAAGAGGAAAGACAAGAGGTTGTACGCACATTTGTTGAGGCTGCCATCAAGGCTGTTCCGAGTGCCCGTAAAAACTCAATGAATGGAAATACCTTACCTGTACATGTGCTTGGTGTTGTACGTGAAAAAGGTCATCCTGTTCAGTTAATCAATGCTTTTGAAAAACCTGTTAAACCTAATCAGGGGTATGCAGAAAAGTCAGTGGAATTATTAAAAGAAGAATACGAAAAACTAAACACAACATGGGGGCTAAAGGCTGTATTTGATAAGTCAATTCCTGAAGTAGGCATGAAAGCATTTTTAGATGGTATGGTGGAACATGTCGCCTGATAAAGCTTATTTAGCCTTGCGATTGGTTGGGCCTCTACAATCCTGGGGTTTTGATAGTCAGTACAACAGACGGAATACTGCCTTAATGCCTACCAAAAGCGGTATTGCCGGGATGTGTTGCGCAGCCTTGGGATATTCAAGAGGGAGTGAAAAAGAACGAGTGTTTCTTGAGAAGTTCAGAAACTTAAAAATGACAGCAATTGTGATTCCGAGAAAATCAAATATGAAACTTCCGGTAAGACGTATGCAGGATTATCATACGGTGCAGCATACGAGACGGGCAAGTGGATCTATTAATAAGGATTGTGTTTTAACACATCGTCAGTATTTAAATGATGCTGCATTTGGTATTGTTATTGAAGGGAATATTTCTTTACTTGGGAAGATTGCTGATGCTTTAAAAAATCCTGTCTGGGGTATATGGCTGGGTCGAAAAACATGTATTCCATCAGAACCGGTTTTGGCAGGGCTGGGAGAAAACAAAGCAAAAGTGTTGTATTATCTTATTGGAGAAGCTCCGATAGAATCATTTACACGGCAAGAGGATGTGGAACAGTTCAGTGATGGATATGATTCAATCCCGGATGTTCCGGTATCCTTCGCCACAGAGCGGAGAGGATTTTCACCAAGAAGAGTCAGGACATTACAGAGAGCGAGTGATAAATCAACAGAGTAGTTTTAACCAAAGGATGGGTACAACTTGTACCCATCTCTGATAATCCAGTTGTCGACAAATTGTCGACAACTGAACTTGTAATTGCCAGACTAAAAAGCGGCAAAGCTCTTTGTCCGACAAGTGAATTTCTATGTGGGCACAAATTGCACCCGGGTTGACGATGAGATGTCCGGAAAAACCGGACAATTGGAAAACACTCGTGCCAAGGAGTATTTAAAAATAAATGAAATATAGTGCAAGAAAATCACTGCGTTTATGTCTAAATGTGCAGGACAATTATTCTGCACAAGGAGGAAAGGTAGTTATGTCTACAAGTATTGCAATTTTTAAGGGAAAGAAGATCAGAAAAATAATGCATAACAATGAGTGGTGGTTTTCGGTAGTGGATGTGGTGGAGGTTCTAACAGCTAGCAACAAACCCCGTATTTATTGGAACGCAATGAAAGCCCGAGTAAAAAACGATGACGGATTTCAGTTGTCTACAATTTGTAGACAACTGAAATTAGAGGCTTCTGACGGAAAAAAATACGAAACTGACTGCGCTAACACCGAAGGAATGTTCCGCATTATCCAGTCCATCCCATCACCCAAGGCTGAGCCATTCAAACGCTGGTTAGCCAAGGTTGGTTACGAACGCATTCAAGAGATAGAAGATCCTGAATTAAGCTCAAAAAGAAGCAGGGCATTATACAAAGCCAAAGGGTACTCTGATGCCTGGATTGAAAAGCGAATGAGAGGAATCGCCATTCGCGAAGAATTAACCGATGAATGGCAGAATCGCGGCGCCCAAGAAGAAAAAGACTATGAGATTCTAACCGCGGAAATATCAAAAGCAGCGTTCGGTATTGTTCCTTCTGAATACAAAAAACTTAAAGGATTAAAACGGGAAAATCTGAGAGATCACATGGATGATTTTGAATTGATTTTTACCATGCTGGGTGAACGCTCAACAACAGAAATTCACCGTAACGAAGATTCCAAAGGTGTGAAAAAACTTAAATTAGATTCCAAAGCAGGTGGAAAAATTGCCGGTGATGCCCGTAAGGCGCTGGAAAAAAAGTTAAAACGACCGATTGTTTCCAGTGGAAATTATTTAAAAGAGCCGGAATCACGGAAGAAAATTAAATAAAGATACTCCAAGACTGACTTTTACTAAGATGTTGTCCAATATGAAGTATATAGAAAAGAGGTGATATTCAATTGACCGAACCAATTTTACCACCACTCAAACCCATCCCCATCAAAGACCGGATTTCCATCCTTTTTGTTGAAAAGGGGAATTTGGATGTACTTGACGGCGCGTTTGTTGTGGTGGACAAGACCGGAGTAAGGACGCATATTCCGGTTGGCGGGGTGGCGTGTCTTATGCTTGAGCCGGGTTCGCGCGTATCTCATGCTGCGGTGGTATTGGCCTCAAGAGTGGGTTGCTTGTTGATTTGGGTGGGTGACAGCGGAGTTCGTCTTTATGCATCCGGTCAACCTGGTGGAGCCAGAGCGGATCGTTTGCTCTACCAGGCCAAACTGGCGCTTGATGATGAAGCGAGACTAAAAGTAGTACGTAAGATGTATGCCATGAGATTTAATGAAGAACCGCCAGCCAAAAGAAGTGTGGAACAATTAAGAGGAATTGAAGGTGTTCGGGTTCGCAAGATGTATGAACTGTTGGCAAAGCAATACAGAGTGGAATGGAAGCGGCGGAATTATGATCATACGAAGTGGGAGAGTGGAGATGTGCCTAATCGTTGTTTAAGTTCTGCCACAGCGTGTTTGTATGGTATTTGTGAAGCAGCGGTTCTGGCCGCAGGTTATGCTCCGGCTGTTGGGTTTATCCATACAGGGAAATCTCAATCTTTTGTATATGATATTGCTGATATATTCAAATTTGAGACTGTTGTGCCAATAGCATTTAGAATTGCGGCAAAAAAGCCAGGGAATCCTGAAAGGGAAGTCAGATTGGCTTGCAGGGAAATATTCAGGCAATCAAAACTACTACAAAAAATTATTCCAACGATCGAGGAGGTGCTTTCAGCAGGCGGTATGTCAAAACCGGAAGCACCGGATGAATCAGTTAAACCTGCAATTCCTAATAAGGAAGGTATGGGTGATGCTGGTCATCGTGGTTGAAAATGTTCCGCCGCGTTTACGTGGTCGATTAGCCGTATGGCTAATCGAAGTAAGGGCAGGGGTATATGTTGGTGATGTTTCCCGGCGTGTCCGTGAAATGATATGGGGACAAATTGCAATAGGTGTAGAAGAAGGAAATGCCGTGATGGCATGGAGCACAAATACGGAATCAGGATTTGATTTTATGACTTTGGGAAAGAATAGAAGAGTGCCTGTGGAAATGGATGGGATTAAGTTGGTTTCTTTTTTGCCGGAAGAATTTAAGGATGAAGGGCAAGAGGAAAAAAATATATGTAAGAATGATTCTTAATAGGATCGGTAGAAATTTGCGGTCTTGAAAAGCCTTGGAAATTAAAGGGATATTTTATGTACGTTCCCCGCACGAGCGGGGATGAACCGCTGGAAATTATTGGAGCAGAACACCGATTGCAACGTTCCCCGCACGAGCGGGGATGAACCGGATTTGGTTAGAGCAACAATTGCGAAAGATTTACGTTCCCCGCACGAGCGGGGATGAACCGCTGGCTTCGCTGCTATAACTGCTGGAGTAGCAACGTTCCCCGCACGAGCGGGGATGAACCGTAATGGTCGCAGAAGGAGTTTCTAGTGGCTGAACGTTCCCCGCACGAGCGGGGATGAACCGAAAGAAAGAACAAAAGAAAGAAGAACAAAACCACGTTCCCCGCACGAGCGGGGATGAACCGGTGTTCATGCCCTGCGGATATTTTTTGGGGCAACGTTCCCCGCACGAGCGGGGATGAACCGGTAGAGTACCTGTTTCAGGTGGCACTGTTCTAACGTTCCCCGCACGAGCGGGGATGAACCGCAGGA
>JAGLMY010000114.1 GCA_023139775.1 bacterium | reverse complement strand
ATACATGGCTGAACCCAAGAACGATGAGGTTGATATATTCCCGCTCAGAGGCGATTCAGCCATATCAGTATAACCACTCCTAGTGTAGGTCAGATTCATTATAATCTGATCCGCGTTCAGAGGAATACTCGAGCCGGCTCCCAAGGTCAAAACTGTTGTACGGTTATCAATAATTGAAACCGGAGTGGTCTTATCCTTCTGATTATTCAGAGAATACCCGATAGAAAGGTTGGAAAAATAAGGCTGCATACGGTATGAGACCATGCCGGAAATAAAAGTAGTGCTGGTGGTCGCGTTCACTGTTATGGTATTGTTGCCTGTTTCAATATAGACATCATAATCTTTCTGGTTGTTCAGGTTGTCATCGTAGACCTGTACATCTGCCATAAGAATCAGATTACTTCCCAAAAGATAAATCTGCGCGTCGCCGTCAATTCCTTTGGAATCACCGATCATCCAGGGATTGCCTGCTGTCACAAAATTAGCGCCCACTTGTTTATACTCACAGGAAACAAAGCTATGATAATTTCCCCATTCCCAACGAGTACCGCCGCGCAAGGCATCTCCGGCAGTTAGGGTTGTAGGGTTAACAAAGAGCTCCTCGTCCCCTTCCTCAAAATAGGCAGACATACCATACTCACCGTAAAATTTCGAGAAAAAGGAGGAGGTAAAAGGAATCTTAATATGCAGTTCTCCTGTACCTACCGCATTCCAGTATGGATATGTACCGCCCCACTGATCCTCGCTTAAGGAGGCGGAATTGTCGATAGCAGCGCTGGTATTTAAAGAAAACCCGATCCCGGAAATAAAGTCCGAGAGCCAGCGAAAGCCGCCCATCCAGCGCTCAAAGGTGCCGGATCGCTCCTGATCCGGATCTGCGGAGGTAAAGCCGGCAATCGCCATGCGGTTAAAACCACCGGTTAGGAGTAATTCGGAATGTCCCTGGTCCACATCACCCATGATCCAGCGAAAATAGCCGCCACGAATAAACGCATTTGAGAGTGTGAAATCCGTAAAAGTCGGATACACATCACCCAGCGAAAGAACAATAGCCGGTGTGACCATATCCAGGCGGAAGCGGTTAATCGGCTGTTGGCCGGGCGTTTCCTCAGAGGTAATATAGGCTGTACCCAAGAGATTTAAATCACCGGCTTGGCCCATGAAATTCACATTCAAACGATTGAGAAAACCTTTTGGTTGGTAAATATACGTGGAAACTGCCGGTACTTTGGAAAGACCCGCGTATTGGAGCTGCGCCCCAATGTTGCCACGCAATTGAAAGGCTGATTCTTTCTCAGCCTTTTTGGCCTCAGCCTGCCAACTGGTGACTTTTTTAGTCTCGGATATTTCAAAAGACAAGGTGGCGGTCTTGGTTTCCATTCCTTCTGTATTGCGAACCGTTACCTGCAAACCGTGCAAACCAGGCGCTAATTTTTCCGGCATTACATACGAAAGCATGGTCGTGGTTTTTTCCACTTGAGCAGTAATGTCTTTCTCATCAAAGACAACTTTCAAAGTAGAAAGATCCACCTCGCTCTTGCCGGCATCCATATGAATTACCAGCACCACATCTTCAGGTCCCAGTACACTGTTGACTTCAGGCGAGAGTAAGGTAACCACTGGAGGTATAGTTACTTCCCTTACAATTATACGATGCGGCGCAACCGCGGCATTGAGCGGAGGAGAGGTTACGATCTCATTGGCCTGATTCCGCGCTTGCAAATAATACTCAACACCTGCGGATCGCACCAGCTTGCCGGAAATGGACCCGGCATATGTTAATCCGGTTCCCCGCAATATTTGTTCACGAAAACCCAAGGTTCCGCTCACACGATAGTACAGCTTGACCTGTGCAATGCTAGAAGCCGAATCCGAGACTGTAGCCTGAATGGCAATTGACTTGCCTTCCCTAGCATCTGTTGGGGGCTGATGCACCAACACAGGCACAGCACGTACCGTCAGAACTGTGAAAAAAAACAGTGATAAGGAGAAAAGGAGCGCCAAAGTCTGTTTTTTTATCACCATCAGCATCACTTCTTATCGTATTTAATGTTGACTTTGTGCTCTTTGCCGTCTTTGTCACGGACTATGGTTTTGAGTGTCTTGTTGGCCGGTTCGACAACCGAGTCCCACCATTGATCCCTATTCTCCAGATCCGCTTTAGTGGGATCAGTTGGCGCTTGGCCTGGTTGTGCAGAGCTTTGATTCCCGGCCCCAACCAGCTTTTTGCCCAGATCATTGAACCAGTCCACCAATCCGTCCCAAACAATCAATTTGACAACCTTACCATTTATGCTGATTTCCAACTCAGTACCTTTGATTGCAGCAACCGCAGATGGGGTCTCGATTTCCAGACCACTGTCCTGCTTTTTAATTTTAGCCCAGAGATGGCCAACCAGTACTTTTAGACGGTTCTTTTTCTTTTTCTTGGCACTCACATTCAATTGCATGTCTGTGTTTTCATACAATTTTATCATGCTGCCGTCCTGCATAATGAAGGCAGCCCGGGCGCCCTCACCAGTAGTAATTTTATCCCCTTCAAAAAGCTGCATTCCTTTTTTGGCTTTAATCGTTTCTTTGCCGCGAAACACTTTAACCATGCCGTATTTTACTACAATGGTCGCCACTCCGGCTTTGGCTGGTGTCTGCTTTTTTGCTGCTTCTGCTTTAGTTACCATGACAGGCCCGGAAAGTGCCAAGAGCAAAGCCATGATCGATATTCCGATTGTCCATTTATTTTGCATCTGTGTTTACCCCCTTATTCCAAATCAAAGGCTGTGACATGAGCCGATCCCTCGCGCAATTGGCGCAAAAGGTCTGCCAGATCCGAAGAGGTGGATTCCAGAGCCACAGGCTTGTAATTTTTAAGTTCGTCAAAAACATCTTTCTGCTTGATGGCCACACGCATGGCCGCATCCGCTTCTACCGGTGTCACCGCAGTGTTCACCTTGCCCACACTGTTGAGCTTGAACCAAGCCGGCTGTGATCTGCCATTCAAGCCACCTATCGATTTCCCGAATTCATCATAGGCCATTACCATCCAATAATATTTCTTCCCGTTTTCCAACGCACGGGCAGAGGGTAAATAAAGCAATTGATTGGCACGGACCATAGGGCTCTTCCAATAGGTATTGATGGTCGGATCCTGATTCGGGCTGACCAACACCTCGTACGAGACAGCTCCTTGTCCTGGAGACCAGGAAAACATGGGCAGCAAGGTATTGACCACAATGCTGTTGGGATAGATCACACGAGGCGGGTTATTTTGCGCAGAAGGTGGCGCAAACATGGCAATCCGCATGGCATACGATGGACCGGTTGGATCCAAAGGAATCACCTGTACCTGGAAATTACCCTTGATCTGTGAATTTCCGCCTTGGAGCATTTTCATGACTTCTTCCTGCTTCAAATAATCATTATTATAATTAATCACATTGTTGGCAGGATTGGATATCTGGCCGGCATTAAAAACGTTTTTACCAACAACCAGAGGTACGGTGGTCATAAAATTAACAGAAGCCACATCAACATTCCCATCCTTAATCTCCAATCGGAAGCGAAAACTGTTCTTGGCTTTTGTGGATTCCACGGACATCATTAGTATTTTTGAGGAGACCATCTCCACCTTGGAATCCCCTTTGTCCCAGGCTTTGTAAATTTCCATAAGAACTCGCGGTGAGATCGTGATGCTGTTGATACGTACCTTAGCCGCTATTGGCGGCGCAGCAGCAACCATCAGCACAAATAAAGCTACAATAATTCGCACTGGTACTTTCATAGCTAACCTCCTTTAAAAACTTTTTAATTAAGAATTGTGGTAATAAATTTTAAAAATTTCTTTTTACGCGCGAAAAAATGAAAAGCATGGACAAATTGCTGGAAAAAGACTGTAAAGACAGTGTTTTTATCCGCCTCCTATCCGGAAATAAGTCTAGTATAGGCTTTGGAATTTGTCAATTAATTGTATCATGTCAGTGAAGTGTTTTTTTAGTTTGTCATCCCCGAATGCTTGTATCGGGGATATGGTTTAAAAAACCGAATTCCCGATTAACCCCTCGGGCTGCGTCAGCGTCCCTTTTCGATATTTTTCCGGTCGGGGAATGACAACCTTTGTTTAACCGGCAGTTCACTGACATGTTACAATTAATTAGAAATCAGAATTTAAGGAATCGCCAAACAACGAAACGATCCGTTCACGACTAAGCCGTCTATTTTGCGGGGGAATTGTAACCACAAGTGCAACAGTTTGTAAGTTAGAAGTTAACCTAATAACCGGCACCGCTTTACTAAACTAATCATCCAAAACTCCGGCCAAAAGAAATATTTCTAAATTAAATTTGTTAAAATGCAATTCCGAGAGCAATCGTGTGTTCACCATCGCTCTGGCTAAATCCATTCCAAAGTTTTGGCGCAAAAGCATAATCCAGAAGGTATGTTAATCCGTAAATATCCATGTGCACTCCTGCGCCCACGGACAACCCCTCCAAACTTTCATTCCCTAAAACGTAACCCGCTCGCGCGCTGACTGTTTTTGCATAAATATATTCCACTCCAATTCGAGTTGAAAACAGTTCATCATAAATTCCATAAACAAAATCTACGGCTCCTCCCAACCCATGTTCAGCCGCAAGGTCGGACCGGGCGCCTACCGAAGCCTTCAGATTAAACGGCAATTCATGAGTATTGCTGATATACTTGATCCTGGTTCCCATATTTTGAATGACCAGGCCGAAAGAAACTACTGGATGGAGTTCATATTGAAATCCCAAATCCACCGCAAAGGCGTTGGCGCTATATTCACCCAGGGTCGAATTCATAAACTTCAAACTTCCTCCCAAGCGCAGTTTCTCATTCAAGCTTTTACCCGCAGCCAGACTTACCAGCAGGTCATATACTTTCCAAGGAGCTTCGCCCGGAAGATTATCAATATCCGCTTGCCCCTGATAAATCACTCCCAATCCTAAAGCAGCCACCCGTGGAATCAAATAGGCCATCGCTAAAACTTCCGTATTAATTTCGGCAAAACCCATCTGATGCGAAACACTTACCTCGCCCTTTTCCAACAAAGCCAAACCGGAAGCATTCTCAAACAGACTATAGGCGCTGTCGGCAAGCGCGGCTGTAGCGCCTCCCAACGCCGCGGCCCGGGCTCCCACCGGAGCATTGAGATAAGATAAGGCAGTTGTTCCTATCCCTCCTGCTTGTCCGATTTGGACAAAAAACAAGCTGAAAATAACTATCCCCACAAATACCGTTGTTTTTTTCATTTTTTAGGTCTCCTTTATCTTTTTGACGAGAATGACTAACGTACAATAGCGACCCTGATTGTTTTATGCATTGAAGCAGAATCAATCCGGATCAAATATACGCCTGAAGCTACCTTCTGATCATTGGCGTTTCTGCCGGACCAGACAATTTGACCTGAACTAACCTGCCCGGTAATCAGGGCTCGGATCATAACTCCTCGAGTATTATATATTTTAATTGTAACCTTTTCATTTGCCGGCAGCTGATTCAAGTTAATTTTCAGTTCATCTCCCTTATCCGGGTTGAACCAGTTGCGGTCCACCATCAACCCTGGCAAAAGGCCAGGCGTAGAGGTCGCGGTATACGTACTCGTACCGGGTATAACCGGTGTAGCTATCATAACTGTCGGCGTGGCAGTAGGTGTACTCGTAATTGTCAGCGCACTCGTAACTGTCGGCGTGGCAGTAGGTGTACTCGTAATTGTCAGCGTACTCGTAACTGTCGGCGTACTCGTAACTGTCGGCGTGGCAGTATATGTACTCGTAATTGTCGACGTAGGAGACGGTCCAGCTACGGTTACACTTCCATTTGTCAAGTTAAATGGCATTTCTCCAGAAATTTCGTCAACAATTACTATGTTGCTTAGTGTCAGCGGAGATATCCCATTTGCTTTCGAGGTTAAAGTAATGGAAACGAAAGTTCCGGAAGAAGAAACCAAGTCTGGAAACAATAGAGTAAAAACATTAGTGACAGTCCCATTTATATTATCAATCGTTCCTTCTCCAAAGACAAACGCAGGCTGAAATAAATTTCCTTCAATTACGTGATTCACTTCGACAATGTCAGGATCAAAATTCAGATCAGCCTGCATGCCGCTTGACAAATCACCTTGAAGATCAACATGGATATCAATTGAAAAAACCCGGCCCAATTCATTAATTGTTTGGCTGGCGGGTTCTATACTAACCTCGGCGGCTCTGGTAATACAAGCGATTAGCAGCATAAAAACAGATATAAGCAGCAGCACTTGTGTTTGGCGGTTCAAAGAATTTTTTTCACGGTTCACATGCATGGCAACATCCTCCTATGGGCTGAAGCCCGGGCTATCTGGCCAGTGGCATAATCCGGCTATGGCCTGTGCTGCCGAATATAGCAGCTTACTATTTTTCCATCCACTTTTCCATTTGGTCAAAAACATTTGGTCAAAAACAATTCATCGCCATCATTCAAGGACATAATTCTTTTTTAAATATATTCTTCTTGCCTCTCCAACAAAGATAAGCTGTTTCAACCTTTTTAATAAGCCAACATGACTTTGGCGGATCTCTTTTTAAGTATATTTGATACCAAGCGCCTCTTTGCGAATCATCTAAGAATCCTTCCAAAACTATAGTCACTATTGATTCCGTAGGATTTTCACTAGCATTATCCTTTTTTATTATACTTATAAATCCCGGCTCCTCCTTGCTTATATCAACAAATCGCTGGGAAACCAGCAAGGGAGATTTTACCCAGGCTTCTTTTTCATCCACGGCCAGCTTGATTCTTTGGTTAAATTCACCAAACTCCAGGTACTTATAAGATTTAACTGGATATTGATCCGGTCGTATTTCTTCAGCTATCACTTCAAGTGGCAATAAAATTACACAACTAATAAACAGAGCATTAATTAAAAATCTCATTAGTTGCGCCTCCTGGTCCAATACGGCTCAAATATCATCGCCTGACCTCGCTCTTCGAGTTTGAAAACTTAGCTTTATTTCTTTTCCAGCTTTTTCAAAATAGTTATTATTTCCTGATCACCTTTTTTCTCGGCAATTTTCATGGCAGTAGTGCCAATAGCATACTCTTTATATACAATCTTCCCGGCTTTAGCAAGTTTGGCATTAACCTCCACGCCTTTAGTAATTAACCACCTGACATTCTTGGCATTTCCATAATGTACTGCATAATGCAGCGGGGTCGCGCCAATCCGGCTCTTTATATTAACCTCCGCGCCCTGCGAGATAAGCCACTCAAGTAATTTTTCATTCTCCAATTGCACGGCGTTATAAATCGGGGTCAAACCTTTTTCGTCCCTGGCATTAATATCAGCGCCTTCACGCACTAAATATTTCACGTTCTCCAGTATACCGCTGGTAACGGCAACAAAAAGCGGGGTCGCGCCTACATTAATATTTATATTAACCTCGGCCCCCTTTTGCAGCAAAAATTTAATTACCGGCAATCTTCCGCTTTGCGCCGCACAATACAGAGGATTATAAACCCCCTTGCCAAGATTCACATCGGCTTTATGCGCCAGCAAAAACCGGACCATTTCGAGATTCCTGTTCTGTACCGCCTGCGCCAGCGGAGTTATCCCCACATTGGTCATAACATTGACTTTTCCGCCTTTTCGAACTACAAATTTCGCCGGTTCTATTAAGCTATGCGAAGCTATCTTGTGTAAACAAGTAGTGCCGTCTTTAGTCCGGAAATTAACATCCGCTCCTTTATCCAACAGATAACTTATTATAGGTTTTGAAGCACAATAAAAACATAAAAGCGGAGTATTGCCCTCATTGTCTCTAGCCTTAATTTCCGCGCCCTGGTTAATTAATAATTTTATCATGTCAAGATTAGAAGATTCACATGCTTGATGCAGCGGAGTTCTTCCCTGGGTATTACGGGCATTAACATCAGCGCCCTGGTTAATCAAATAACCGGCATTATCAAGGTAACCATAACTCGCAGCCAAATGCAGCGGGGTATTGCCGGCATTATCCAGCACATTAACATTTTTATTTTTAGCAATAATCATTTTTAACAAATCAAAATTGGGACCTCCGGCAGCCACATGCAGCAAAGACATGCCGGCATTGACTTTTTCATTTACATTAGCTCCTTGGGATATCAAATAGGCCGCGATTTCCAGCGAGGAACTGACCGCTATTTGCAAAGGAGAATAGCCATAACTGGTTTTAAGATTCAGTTCGGCGCCATGTTTAATTAAATATTTAACTATTTCCAAATCCAAAGCGCTGATCGCGGCTATTAATGGGCTACTCAATTCCTGCTGGCCGGAACTGTTTATTTCCGCCCCATTGGCCACAAAGATTTTTGCGATCGCCAAATTCCCCCTGTTGCAAACGTTATATAATGGCGTTACTCCACAAGTGCTTTTCACATTTAAGCTTGCGCCCTGGTTAATTAACAGTTTGGCAATCTCCGGATCATTATTCACTTTAAAGATTGCGGTTTCTCCACCCTGATCTTTAATATGCAAATCAGCGCCTTGCTTAAGTAAAAGCTTAACTATTTCAACGGCATCGCTCTGCACTGCCGCCATCAGCGGAGTCAGACCATAACTATTCTTTTGGTTTTTATCCAGCCCGGCTTTAATCAGTTTCTGCGCGATTTCCGGATTACCGCCATTCTCAGCCACAATATGCAACAAAGTATCCTGATATCTGGTTTTAATTCGTATATTTTCCTGCTTTTGCAGGAACCAGTTCAATACTGCGTTGTTTTCACCCAAGGCGGCATAAAATACCGCATTCAGACCATTGGAATCTTTGGTTTTTAAATCAGCGCCTTTGCTTATAAGATATTGGACCAGTTCCAGACTCCCATTACGTGCGGCTAAATGCAAAGCTGTGGTACCTTTGCTATTCCGAATAGTAATTTTCGCGCCTTTTTCGAGCAATAGTTTAACCATAGCTTTATTTCCCTCGGCTGCCGCAACTTGTAAAGCCGTATAATCATTCAAATTTTTCACAGTCAAACTGGCGCCGTCATCCAGGGCCTTTTTAACCTGATTAATCTCCCCGGCATTAATTGCTTTGAACAAATCAACATTAGCATTCGCATAACTCAGGCTTGCGCAGCCAAGCAGAGCTATTCCACAGATCAACCGCAAAAATGTTTTTTGTTTCATACTAATAACCCTCCTATGATAGAAATAAAATCTACATCCGCAAAACCTTTTAATTACCGGCCAAATTGAATTCCGACTACCGTATTCTTACTTCAATTATTCCTTTAATCCCAACACTTCATATACAGACAAAGCCTCGGCCTTGCCTTTGAGCATAATTCCCGCATGTTCCTTGACTTCCACAATGTCCTTTACTGCCTGATAGGTACTTTCGGAAATCAGGAAAAACGCCCCTAAATCCTTGGTTTTACTCTCCAAACGGGAAGCCACATTGACCGTATCCCCGATCGCTGTGTATCCCATGGCCTGCTGAGAACCCATATTGCCCACAATCGCTTCCCCGGTATTAAGACCCACACCAATCTTAATAGTACGCCGGCCTTCGCCTTTCCATTTGTTGTTCAATTTTTCCAAAGCCTGCTTCATATCCAGTGCTGCTCTCACAGCGCGCGCCGGATCATCCTCGTGCGCGACCGGCGTCCCAAAAATAGCCATCACTGCGTCACCAATGAATTTATCCACCATGCCATCATGCTTAAAGATAATATCTGTCCAGGTCTGGAAATATTCATTAAGCAACTCAACAACCTGTGCCGGTGGAATCTGCTCGGACATGGAGGTGAAACCGCGCACATCCGAAAAAAGCACTGTCACATTCTGCTGATTGCCTCCCAATTTCAACGCGGCATTCGGATCTTTAACCAATTGATCCACCACTTTGGGTGAAACAAAACGTGAGAACACACCCTTAATATACCGGCTCTGACGTTCCTCTGTGACCAACAGATAGGCCAGTACTACCACATAGGTGCCTACGTTAATCATAATCATGGGGGTGAACATGGGTATTACCAAATCAAATTGTACAAACAGCCAGGAAGCAACTCCGCCGTAAAGGAATATGGATGCCACGAGCAGCAAAAAGCTGTACCAGGTCCGAAGATGTGCACACACCAAGGCCAAACTCAGAGCCAAAAGATAAAACACCAAAATGTTTAACCAGCTTGAGCTGTTAATGAAATATTTTTCCTGCAGAATGGTATCCAACACATTCGCGTGAATTTCCACGCCTGAGGTTAAACCACTGGAACGCAGCAAAGGTGTGGCATGATCATCCTGCGCTTCGGTAAACATGGGACCGATTAAAACAATTTTCCCTTTAAACATCTCTGTATCCAACAGGCCCTGGAAAATTTCGTCATCCATGATATTATCAAAAGAAACAATCGTAAAACTGCCCGGACCGCCGCGATAGTTGATCATCAGGTCGGCATTTCGTTTTACTTTTATTTCCATGGAGCCGTAGGTGAGCAGATTATTGGTAAGGATTACTTTCGGATCTTTGATTTTATAAAAACGCGAGAGGATTTTAAGTATAAACGATTGATATAACTTTCCTTGATGTTTGCGTATTAAAGCCGCGTGGCGCACAATACCGTCTTTATCATGCCAATAATTTACATAGCCGACATGCGTCTTTCCCGGATCAATCTTTGGAATCGGAGCCACATAAGAAGTCTTCGTGCCGACGGCCGTCTTTTTGGCGTAAAATTTACTACCCAAAACAATCCAGGCGCGGGAGCGGATAATGGCTTCTCCCAATATTTTGTCCTGACGCGCGACATCTTCATCACTAGGTTCCGAGAAAATCAAGTCAAAGGCTATAACCTGGGCCCCGGCTTTGGAAAGATTATCAATGGCTTTGGCAAAAACAGATCGCGGCCAGGGCCAGCGGACTTTAAGTGATTCCATGGTTTGATCATCTATACCCACAATAATGATTTTATCTTCCCTGGACGGACCGACGAATTCTTTCATCATATAGCGCAAATCCAGCATTTTGTTCTCATAGGTAATGCCAAAACCCACATAATCCATAAATGAAAACAAGGTGGCAACAGACAACGCGATAATAATCGCCATTTTTGTCTTACTGACTTTTTTTATGTATTCAACAATGGCCTGCATGCGCTCTCCTTAAGGGTTCACAATTAACGTTTCGCCTGAAATCCTTATTATGGTCCCAGTCACCAACTGACCGGCCTGACCCCGGATTTTAATTTTAGCCTTAGCATAAGTCTCCGTGGTACCGGTCCAGGTATTATTGTCTGTTTTTTGTTCCAGCAATACTGTTGTCCGTGTATTGAGGCGTGATTTCCGATATTGCACAGCCAAAGCTTTGCCAATGGTTCTCAGTTCTTTGGCCCGTGCTGTGATTTCCCGGCTTATAATCCGGCCGGGCATGTTCGCAGCTTGAGTGCCCGGACGCGCGGAAAACGGAAACACGTGCAGTCTTATCATATTACATTCCCGCACTAATTTACAAGAATTCTTGAATGCTTGCTTGGTTTCACCCGGAAAGCCGACAATCACATCCCCGGTGATGACAAAGTCAGATCTGGCTTGTTTGAGCTTTGCCACTTTCTTTTTAAACTGAGCCGTGTTATATGTCCGGCGCATGGCTTTGAGAATGCCGTCATCTCCACTTTGCAGGGACAAATGCAGATGCGGACATATTTTATCTCCTGCCGTCTTGAGGGCTTGGATCAAATCATCCGAAAGATGCTGTGGTTCTACGGAAGATAGACGCAGGCGGTAGGTGCCCGGGATTTTTATTAATTCCGGAATAAGTTGGGCCAATCCCGGCTGCCAGCATCCGATATTCACCCCAGTAATGACAATCTCCTGGAATCCGTTTTTAACATATTGCTCCACTTCATTTTTGATATCTACCAGAGGACGCGATACCGGTTTGCCGCGTGCCAGGCGTACCCGGCAGTAAGTGCAGCTGCCATCACAACCGTCTTCTATCTTTATCATAGCGCGTGATTTGCCAGGCATAGGTGATAATGGTCCGGTCTGGAAAAATCCTCTAGCCACCGGATCCTGCCAGGCCTGATCTGTCACCTGCCTGGTCCTGTGGAACAATTTAATTGCTTGGCTGATAATTTGCGCGGCTTGTGAGCGGTGTGCCTGGTCTATCACAGCTACCACACCAGGTAATTTGGCCAGTTTCTCGCTCTCCATCTCAGCCAGACAACCGCTTACCGCAATGGCCGCATCCGGATATTGTTTTTTAGCTTGAGTAATATATTTTTTAGAATCACGGTCAGCGCGTTGGGTGACTGTACAGGTGTGAACTAAGACTAGATCAGGTTGATCTTCATTACTGCTCAGACGCCAGCCGGCTGATTCCAACTGAGCGCTCAATAAGCTTGCTTCTACTTGATTAACTTTACAGCCCACAACATGCACGGCAAAAATCTGTTTGGAATTCATAATAGCCTCGCTAGAGTGTGAACTTAGAAGCTATTATCCGAAAAAAATATACACATAACAAGTATTTATTCACCACATACCTCTTTTTGAATATGCGGTGAGTACAATTTTAGTTTTTTCTTAGTTGCAGGATGGCTTGTCGAACTGCAGCTCCTTTATCATCCGCGGTAAAACTCCCCAACGCTTCACCGATGTTTTGCGCTAAACGGGGAATATCATCATATGAGATTTCATTAAACGGTTTTTTAATTCGCTTAAATTGCGAATGAACAATCTGTGTAGGAAAAAAAGTATATTTAGAAACTATTTCCAAAATCTCCTGATACATTTTATTGTATTCCATATCTTCTTGCGTTTTAGCTGACTCTGAGTCTGTCATGAATTCCCTCCCGGGCATCCAATGTTAAAAAAGTTGGTCAAAACCATTTTTCATAATGGTTATTAATTGCTTTCTTTAAAAGAAATATTAATAAAACGTCATAAATCTCGCTTAAACTTACCACAAACAGCCCTGTTTTAGCAACTATTAAATCATTGTTTTTTCAACAAATAGACATTCTATTATCCTTGTTTTTTAGGCAGTTCTACAGAAAATACCGCTAGTGAACGTAAACGGGGCCAGGCTGACCCCAATATTGGTTTCTTTATAAAATATATTTTTAGGTGTCTGTCAAACCGGGATGATCCAGCTTTCGGTTAATCGGATAAGCGGGAAAGAGCTTTCGCGATATTTGGGCATTTCACAGTCCAGTTTATCGAAAGCGATTGAACGAGGGGAAGTGTTTGCGCAAGGGAAATTCCTAACCGCTTAACCGAAAACCGTCCCCCTTGTTCCCTTTATTATTTAGTGAACTTTCTTTCAATTATTTTTCCGCTTTTCGAATCAATTTTATACGAATTACCATCCCAATTTCCTGCCCATAATTCGTCATTTTTAATATATATATTCATGTATGGACAGTCGTCATAAACATGTTCTTTTTTTTCAATTTGCCACAGCGCTTTCCCTTCACAATCTATACCTATAACATTTTCATTCATTTTCTTTTTCCCCTCAACCTTATGCAGAACTACCAAAACTCCACGGTCAAGCCCCTATATTTTAGGACAAAACTTTTGCTGCTAAATGAGAGCCTCTTTGTTTTTGGAAGTCAGGGATAGTCAACCAACCTAATCC
>JAGLMY010000113.1 GCA_023139775.1 bacterium | reverse complement strand
TCTATTCCAGCATCTCAACCGGCGAAACACCCAATGGCAATATACTCTGTAAACGTATAAACGTATCCGATGATTTTCGCGTAGCTCCGGAAGCATCCACTATGGTCAGGAATACTTTGTACTTCCCGTCCGGCATAGGATTCATATCATCCTGCAGACCGTCCCAAACAATATGATTTGGAGGTGAACCTTCGCCCGAATATTTTTTCACTTGCGCACCGGCTTCATTGATAATTTCCAAAGACCACAAGCGGATCTGGAATTTGGTCTGAGACTGAATTTTGATGACCGATACTTTATTAATTCCCACTGGCGAGAAGAACTCCGGTTCGCCGTGCACTTCCAGCACAAAACCGCCAAAAGAGTAGGACAAGGCCACCTTGTGCATAGTTTCCACAGTCTGAAATCCCAGAGCATAATCCAAGGCAAAGCCCATGTATTCGTATCCTGCGCCCACACCGATTTCCGCATCATCAATACCGCCGCGAATAGCAATTTCCGGCATATCCGGCACAGGCCGTATTTCCACTCCAAAACGTGGTTTTATAGCATCCTGCTCCAAATTTTTTAATACATCCAAATCCAGCTTCAACATATTTCCAAAAAATTGTCCGCCAATACCAAAGACCATATTCATGGGATAGGTTTCCGCTTCTTCCTTCAAGGTAATCGATGGCGCTAACAGATTCTGGAAATTCAACCCCAAACTTAATGCAGGCAAAGGACGATACATGAACCCAATATCCATACCAACACCAGTGCCGGTCAAACCCATCATGAGCTGATTAATGATCTTTACTGTCCCACCGGCCGACAATTGCGGGGTCACATCCGCTCCAAAACCCAGCAAAATACCTAATTGTTGATTACCAAAACCGTCTTCCAGTTCATTATAAACACTGCGTCCCTCTGCTTCTCCCTGGTTCAGCATAACCAAGCCC
This sequence comes from bacterium, assembly GCA_023139775.1. GTDB lineage: Bacteria > Oederibacteriota > JAAXVQ01 > JAAXVQ01 > JAUVAV01 > JAGLMY01. The sequence continues at coordinate 11,987 of JAGLMY010000113.1, read as the reverse complement.
ACTCCCACGCTACCCACATACGGAATAATATGACCATAACCCAGATATTGATAACTGTTCCCATCCACTAAGGTAACATACTGCAAAATAACCTGGTTCTGTTTTAACGAACTCAAACCACCGGGATTCCAATACACCGCTGTGGCATCATCCGCAATACCGGTAAATGCTCTGCCCATGGCAATAGCTCTGGCCCCTGCTCCGTAACTAAGAAAAGCACCCGGCTGACCGGCATCCCCGTCTGCCAAACATAAACGCGGTCCCATTGTAGACAAAACAAGCACACCAACACAGAGCGCGAATAATATTTTTTTCTTCATTGCTTTACGTCTCATTTCACCACCCCCACGCGGCGTTTGTACTCAGTTGTTTTACTACCGGTTTTGGCCAGAATGCGGACAAAATAAATCCCATTGGCCACCACCCGGCCTTCACCGTTTTTACCATCCCAGACATACTCGGCACCGCCATACTGGGTTGCGGTTTGCGAGATCCGGTCGGTATCATCTTTTTTCAGATCTTTCCCCAACACTAACCGGCCAAACGGATCGTAAACGCGTATCTCCACATCACTGGCTTCTTCCAGATAATAATTAATGGACGTCGTTTGATTTTGAGCCGGATTAAAGGGATTCGGATAATTGACCACAGAACCGGGTGTGGTGCTCGCCACTGTGACACGCACACTGTGCGTCTCTTGCACGAAAACAAATGAGCCGGAAATGTCGGCAACAGTAATCTGAACCTGCGCGGTTTCATTTTGATTCCCACCGGTAAACACAGTCGTAGTAGTCCCATCCGCCGCGGTAGCTGTTTGGGTTAGCGATAAAGAGCCGCCGCCGGAAATAATCTGAAACGCGACATCAAAATTATGCAGGCTGCTGCGCGTGGGATTGCCCCAGGCATCCAGCACTGTTACATTCACATTAGCATGGTGTTTTGACTGCACCTGATCCGGCGAAATACTTACCTGAATGCTGTCCGGTATATTAGGCAGCACTTCCACGATCTCACTTTCTTTCGGATGGATGGTTATGTCAGATGAACCGCTCACCTCAGCAATTAAGTAGACCCTCTCGGCAAGGTTATAAGCGAAATCATTGTCCGAGTAATATCCTGATGAAACCGTAACCGTTGTCCTAGGAGTCAATATCCCCGCCGCGTCGGTCTGCGTGCCTTCCATTCTCACTTTAATATCATATGACGAATTGTTGCTGGGCAGGATTTGGTTCGGATCATTGTCCGAGGTCGAGACTGTGAGGGTCAGTTTAAATGGTACACCTGCAGTAATCTGGGTAGGAATTGCAATATGGGTCCAGGCTTCTGTAGTACTCTGGACATTTACGGTTTCAGAAGCTGCAACCGGCGTATTTGCAATCAAATCAACGAAGTCCGCTAAAGGAAAGAAAACAGAAAAATTACCCGCACCATTACTGGCTGTGGTACTGTCCGGTGTAACCGTACCAGCCACGCAATCCAGATCCATAAGTCCATTGTAGGTTGGATCAATATTCCAGTAATCGTCCACAGCGTAGACCGTAACCGAATAACTCACACCATTAAAAACAGTTGCAGTATTTGGATCTGCGCCTGGCCAAATACCAGGTGTTCTGGTTTGGCCTGGCATGAAGATAAGGAGCTGGGTGGCAGGCCCTGGGTTTACGTCAATGGTTGCTATTCCCGTTGCACCCCCGGCATCCGTGCACGTAATGGTCACCGTATCATTTGCCGTAAAAATTTGCATTGTGCTTGTTGACCAAGTTCCGTCAGAGAACTCCCCTGATGTGGGTGACACAGTCCCTGCATTAGGGCTAACTTCAAATAATACTTTTCCTGCATAAGTTCCATCAGGAGCACCCTCGTGCTGTGCCTGAATCGAAACATTAAAATTTGCCCCTGCTTGAACAGAATTATCTGCTGTAATATCAAAATGAGTTAGCGACCATACGTGAACCGGCAAAGTGAGAATCATTGCGAAAATGATTAGTTGGTAGATGCGTTTCAAATCAATCACCCCATTTAATGAAGTCAACTCCGGAATTCTTTATAATACAATTATGTTTAAATAACAAGGAGAATTATTTTAGGAAGTATCGGCAGAATGAAGAAACCCTGTAGGGGCACACTCATCATTCGTTGCTATGCATTGCCCGCACCTGCCACAGCAAAACAACGCAACACCAATCCGTAGGGGCGCACCGAGTGCGCCCGTGTTTTTAATCCCTGGCAACACAATATTCCCGGTCCAAATTCCATTTCAATGGATTTTGTAAAATGTATTCCCGGCATTGTCTTAATTTCACATCATCACGAATAATATGTTCATAATAATTTCGCTGCCAAATTGGCAAATAACTTTCTCCGCATGCTGCTTTGATTTTTTTGGTTACTGCTGATTTAAATCCGGCGATTATTGATCCCAATGAACCGGGCGTGCGCGTTGATTCAGTCACAGGCGCATGCATCGATTCAGTCACGGACGCACTCGGTGCATGCATCTTTTCAGGCACGGGCGCACTCGGTGCGCCCCTACGGTTGGTTGATTCGTTTTCAATCAATATGATTCCATGTAAATGGTTCGGCATAATGATATATTCATCAATTTGAATGTTTGTCCGTATAATTGGCGTGCGCAGCCATTCCTTTTGAACGATTTCGCCTAATCTATTCAGAATCATTTTCCCATCTTCAATTTCCCCGAATAAATGCTCTTTATTATTTGTGCCAATAGTCACAAAATAAGCGCCAATTTGCCTGTAATCATATTCTTTTAAACGAATTGAACATCTTTGCGGATATGGTGACATCATATTTTATATTCCCATCCATACTTGTAGGGGCGCACTGAGCCTGGAAGGCATCCCAACTTTTAAATAATCCTTCCAGTCGGGGAGTGCGCCCGTGACCCATTGCAATGTTATTACCAACACCCGTCATTCGTTGATATTCATATCACGCGGTCATTCTAACACCCATAAAATCCGCGCAATCCTTTTTATAATCCGTATAATCCTATTTCACTATCGCTATCTTTTTGATCACGCGTTCTTCTGTGCCATCACTGCCCTTGGCTTTTATCAGCAACAAATAAACCCCGTTTGCCAAATTGCTAATATTAATCCTTTCTATGTTCTTCCCTTTTCCATAATATCTTCTAAAAGAAAGCACTTCCTGATTACTGGTCGCAAATAACTTGCCGCTCACTTCTGCCGGTTGATTGGTGAATATAACGATATTTGCGATGTGTCCACGCACCGGATTCGGCGCAGCATAGATATGATTTTTTGATATAATTCTGCCGGCAAAATTCGATAATGGCGTGATCGTTACAGTAGGAGAGAATGTCATGCTGGCAATTGGTGTTGCTGTAACGGTAGCTGTTATAGTAGGCGTTGGTATTAATATCTTGGCTTTGAATTGATATACACGATTATTTTCACCAACCGCATAAACTTCAAATTGATTATCATTATCTCCGTCACCCACAGCAAGGCTGTACAAAGGTGTTTCAGCAGAGCCTAAATCTTTTTTCAGCCACTGCCCGTCCTCACTTCTGAATTGGTACACATGCCCATCCAAACAGGCGGCATACAACGAATCCCGGCCATTATTATCCCCGTCACTCAAATCCATCCCATGCATTTCATCCGTACCAAAACCAACTTCAGTATTGGCCCAGGAAGAGACTTGCCATTTGAATTGATAAATTTTTCCATCCTGATTTGCGCCATATACTTCTTGTTGAGAATCCAGGTTACCATCACCGACAACAACAGCATACATTTCACCGGAACCGGAACCAATTATTGATATGTCCCAGCCGGCCCCATTATATTTACATTGATAAATTTTATTATCAGAACAGGCAGCATAGACTTCAAATTCCCCATCGCTGTTACCATCGCCTACTGTAACAGAGTATACTTGAGCACCCATATCACCAATATCCGTTCTTTGCCAGGTGGTATTCTTTTTAAACTGAAATACGTGTCCATTTGCACAAGCCGCATAAATCTCAATTTCGCCGTCATTATTACCGTCACCAAATGCCAAATCGTATATTTTATCTTCATTCGCGCCAACAAGCTCCTTGTTCCAGCCAGGGCCGGTGTATTGATAAACGTAATTATCTAATGTACTTCCATATACCTCTATTTCTTCATCATGATCACCATCATATATAACAACACCGCTATAATATTCACCAGAAGCACCTTCAGGTAATTCTGTAATTGACCAGGATGATATAAACTTATTAAATGAAAATAGCTTAGAGTTGCGATTTGCAACCATAACTTCCTGAAAGCCGTCATTATCCGCGTCACCAATGCTTATATCATAAAAAATCCCCGCCAGCGCCGGCGCTTGCATTTGTCCCATATCAATTATATCCCATTTTGAGGGTGTTGCCACCTGGTCCAGAATAAAAAATCTTTTTAACAAACGTGATATTTTCCCGTATACTTCCAGTTGCAAATCATATACCCCTGGCAAAAAACCGGTAATATCGAATACGCAAGCAAGCAACTGCCTGCGCTGATTGTTCAAATTCGAAGCTGTAATTTCACTGCTGTTTCTTTTCAATTTAATTGTCATGCCTTGATTCAATACCACATCAGTAAAACTCGTGCCAATAATATCCATTGTAATTTGCCGGCCACCTATACTATGTTTAGGTTCTATCGCGTTTATTTCAGGAAAAGGATAGTGAATTAAAACACGATAGAAATAATCAGCAATTACCAACCGTTTATCATCACAATAAATCCCGTTTGGGTTACCTAAAGTATAGGCTTGTATCCCACCATTATAATGCACTCTGCTTGTAAAATCAGGTTGCCCAATAACAACGTCAGCATTTTCATTGTGATTAATTGGAACACTATTATAAATAAGAATCCTATGATTTTGCTGTTCTGAAATAAATAATCTTAAATCTGCATAGGATATCCCAACTGGAGTGTTTAAAACGTTCGCAGCCGGATCACCTCCTTGATTAGCTGCGCGGCTAGTCATATTAGGTTGTCCAATCACTATATTCGCTGACACACCGTTGCTGGTTGGTATAGAATTGAATATCAGCGCCCGATGATTAAGTGTATCTGCTACAAAAAACCGATTTCCGTCGCTAGCAATTCCCGTCGGAGAAAATAATGAATTCGCCTGCACACCTGAAGGATTGGGAAAATAACTTGTCATATTCAATTGGCCAATTACAATATTAGCATCCGCATTATTACTACTAGGTGTTGTGTTATAAATCAAAACTCGATGATTATTGCAATCAGAAATTATTAATTTAGCCCCACTAATAAAAATAGTATGTGGATGAGCAAGGGTATTCGAAGCCGTCGTCCCACCTTGGTTGCTTGCATTGCTAGTAAAGTTCTGCTGACCCACAACTACATCAGCACTCGCATTATAATTTGTTGGTATGTTGTTATATATAAGCACCCTATGATTTAAACTATCAGCTATAATCAACTTAGTTCCATCAGAATAAACACCCCGCGGTAAATAAAGCGTATTCGCGCCAACACTTCCGCCTTGGTTTATCTCCCTGCTTGTCATGTTCGGCTGCCCTATTACAACATCAGCAGCAACATTATTCGACTCAGGAAACGAGTTATATATTAAGACCCGATGATTCGCTGAATCAGCTATAAATAGTTTGCTCCCATCAAACCAAACACCTCCCTGAGACCTCAACGAGCTAGCGGTTGGCGGATCATACAATGTATTAGTTGTCATATCAGTTTGCCCTATTACTGTTTCCGCGTGTTGATTCGTAATATATGCAAAAACCAAAATTGGAAAAAATATACTTATTATTAAAATTAGTAAAAATATTTTTTTCATATGAATCTCCCTGGATCAGATTATTTTTCACCTAATTTATTCTGACCGGTTTTCACCGATTTCCTTGCATATTTTTTTCATTATTTTCAAATATTAAATCAGCCGGATTGCACTGGTTTAGTTATCACAGATAGGCAGGAATATTGGATTGCAGTAACCTTAAAATTCTTTCACTATTTTTTCAAACTCACTCCGCAAAAGTGGTAATTCTTCTTAGACTAGCCTATTATCTTTTCCACCCAGGTATACACCATTTTGGCCTGTTCAACGGCTTTACGATATTCTTCCTCTGTTACAGGTTCCCAATCTCCGGGATACCGGGAAGTAATGGCGTATTCCGTCAGGCCGGCAGTTTCATAGATATCAAACATAAAGGATATTTCAAATGTAGGGGCGCACCGAGTGCGCCCGTGACCCATTACCGTGATCTTTAGGCGTCATAGAGAACCTTGCCTTCACGCAGTATGGTTTGATATATCAGCCCTTGATTGTTTTTATGTTTTTGCAAATCCTCGGACGTGGCAACAATGATCTCATACGGCATTTGTATACCGGAAATGGCTTGATATAATCTCTGTGATGTATATCGCCGATGAGTGCCGTTTGGCATTACCACCATTAGGTCTAAATTACTGTCTGCGTGCATCTCACCCCTGGCTGCAGAACCAAAAAGAACGATTTGTAAAGGCTTAACTTCCTCCACAATTCGGTTGATTAACATGTTTAACACTTGATCACTGTAGCGTCCGACAAATGTTTCTCTCATTTTTCATTCCTTATTTTTTCTATCCATATTCTAAATTACTTCGTCTTTTATATAAAGCTTTTTCGCCCTGTATTAATTTCATCTTATCTTGGATAAACCTCATTCAGGATATGGCTGCTAATATTGGGTTTCAAGGCTCCCCGGCTTACCAGGTCGACTTTGGTGTGCAAAATTTCGCTTAAATCTTCTTCTAATTCCAAAAATTTAAAGAATCCAATGGGCTTGTTAAAATCCACTAAAATATCGATGTCACTTGATTCGTTCTGTTCCCCGCGTGCCTATGAACCAAAAACGCATATTTCTTTTAAAAAATATTTTTCTTTTAATTCGTTTTTATATATTTTTATCTCCGCAATAACATTCTCTAATTTACACATATCAAACCCCACAATTTTTGCTGTTATTATAATATCCTTCTTGCGCATTTAAAAGCAAAAACGGTATTGTGTGGCAAAACAACGCAACATCCAACCATAACGGGCGCACTCGGTGCGCCCCTACGGGTGGTTGATTCGTTTTTAATCAATATGATTTCATGCAAATGCTTCGGCATAATTACGTATTCATTAACATTCTTGTCCGAATATCTTTTTCTTCTGTTTTTTCCGGTTTGTTGCTATAATTTTAAGCAATAGTGTAAAAACTTCAAAGGAATATAAACGACATGATTAATAATGAAGTGTTAAATGAAGCTAAAAACCGTTTAGTGGAAAAATTTCATCCACAACGAATTATCTTATTTGGGTCCCAAGCACGCGGTACTGCTGACAAGCATAGTGACGTAGATCTCCTGATTATTGGTTCGTATAAAGAAAAACGCACCTTAGTAATGACGGCAATGAATCAAGCCTTGAGCGGCTTGCATTTCGCCTGCGATATTGTTGTTCTTTCACCGGAAGAATATGAAATTGATCGCTACATCCCAGGCACTATAGCCCGGCCCGCATGGAAGGAAGGCAAGGTGATTTATGAGCATTGACAAGTTGGAATTGTATAAAAAAGTAAGACAATGGCAGGAATATGCAGATGAAAATTTACTACTGGCTCAACATGCTCTGACTTTATCCAGCAGCTGTCCTTACCGTTTAATCGCCTACCATGCCCAACAGTGCGCTGAAAAATATTTGAAAGCTTATCTGGTCTATCACTTGACAGACTTCCCTCACACTCATGATATTCAAAACCTGCTGGAATTATGTTCTGAAAACGCCGAATGGCCGATATCCTTGGATACTGCCAAGATACTAACAGCCTATGCAGTCACAACACGATACCCTGGCATAGCCGAAATCACCAAAGATGAAGCGATAAATGCCATTGATATCGCATCTCAAGTCAAACAGACCGTTCAGCACGCATTAGCTGAGGATGGATTTCAATCCCCCCAAAACACTTAATGGTTTTTAATTTAATCTGCTTGCGCGCCGAATTCAGCTAAAGTCTGATATATCCCGGCTGAATTATCCACCGTAGTATCAACCCAGATATCAAAATCACCGGTAGCCCGCGGATAGCCGTAGACTCCCATGGCATACGCTCCCACCACCAGAAACCTAACTTCGTTTTTTAATAAGCTTTCCAATATTTCTTTGTAGTCTTCGTTCAACATCCTGGCCGCCTTTCAATGACCAAATTTCCGCGGTTAATTCCCACATAAAGGAGAGGCATTCAGCCGGAGACGCCCTGACCAAACTGTCATCCGTTTTCATGTCTTTTTTCAAACATACATAATGGCGATTCATTTCCATCTTGGCAAACCTCTTTAAGAATTACCATATTATAATATCCTTCTTGCGCATTTAAAAGCAAAAACGGTATTATGTGGCAAAAGATGCAATTCATTTATGCACTCGGCGCACTCATCGATTCAGTCATGGGCGCACTTCCGCCTTCGTTATCAACTTCGGCGTGACAAGCAGGTGCGCCCCTACGGGTGGTTGATTCATTTTTAATCAATATGATTCCATGGAATGGTATTAAAGATTTTCTTCTGTATACAGCGTGAGTTCGACCATTCTTTCCAGTAGTTGTTCGACGGACAAGCCGGGAAAGTTTTCAAGTACCAGTTCTTTAATATACAACCTGCAGATATAGCGAATCTTGCACGCCTTGTTTTTTCCCGCGAAAACAAAATCCTTATGTCCATTGTTGATAACAATCAGATTGACGGATTTATGGTAGCGCGAACGCCATAATTCCATTGACATCTTCCCTTCTATATATTACTACTAGATTGTATATTCCTCACGGGGGGGACTTGAATGAAAAAAATCATTTTGCCGGCTATTATATTAATCTCCTGTTTCCTATCCCCTTTCACGCTTTACGCCAAATCCATTGGCGGCAAATTTATTTTTTCCATCAATCCCGGTATTAGTTTTTATGCGATGAGTGACATGAACAGACTCATCGCGGATACTCAGAGCGGATTCATGGAGGTCTCCACTTCCGAACGATTGGATGGCCTGGGAATGGGTCTGGATCTGGGTACCGGTTTTCAGTACGCGCTCTTTGATTATTTAATCGCGGGTGTGGATCTGGCTTATCTGGTAACGGATTCCACGGCCAAAGTAGCCGGCAACACACTCTCGCCACCGCAGGAGCAGGATGAGTATTATATTATCAGTCTGCCTGCCATGGAGACCGGCGCTTTTATAAAGGGTGTTATTCCGGTAAATGATTTTCTTTTTACCCTGGGTTTCGGGTATGCTTATCTGGCTTTGTTCGGCGCGGGAGAACGTTTGGAATCCCGCGGCACTACCACTGGACTGGTGTACTCGTCCACCACAATTCCCTATACCGCTTATTCCACCAGCATCAAAGTCATGGCTGGATTCGATTATTTTATCTGGGATTGGCTCTCCCTCGGGTTGGAAGGCGGCTATCGCCTGGCAAAATTTGATAAAGTAACAGCCGAAATCAACGGGCAGCATGAGACTTTAAAAAATAGCGACGGATCTAATTTGACTCTGGATTATAGCGGATTGTTTATACATTACACGTTCCGGTTTTATTTTTAAGGATGGTCCCCTGCCCATGCGACAAGTCTTTGCCGATTACTTTACCAATTTTCAAACCCGGGAAACCACCGGCCGTTCTGAAAGCTGGCGTTATTATTGCGGAGAAAATGCGCAATGGAGCGGCGATCTGTACACTCAACCGAGCGCCCATCACAAACAGATCGCTTCTGTATACAATCCCCTGATCGGGCCCTACGATACCCTGGATCCGGATGTGCTGGAATACCACATCCTGCTTGCCAAGTTAGCCGGCATTGACGGTTTTCTCTGCGAATACGATATCGCTTATGGACATAACAGTCAGGTTCCTGTGATCATGGCGCGTTTGGCAAAAAAATATAAATTCCAGGTTGGGGTGAATTGGGTCACACTCAATTTCACAAATCACATGCCCAAGCTGAACGACCGGGTTGAAATGCTGAATGCTGCCAAGGACTGTCTGCACAATATAATGCGAAACATTTACGACATCGCAGGCGCTGGTATTGACAACCGTCCTCTGCTGCTTTTCTACGGTATCCGGGCTGCCGATTATCTCCCCACCATTGTGAAGGACACTATTTTTTCAGCCGACGAGCTCCAAGCCTTGCGGGCCTCCATTCAAACGTATAACCCGATTTTTCTCACTCCCCACTTTCAACCGGAATTATTTGAAAGCGTGGATGGTTTCTTCCCCTGGGTACTGCCCTATGGTTCAGAGGTTCCCGCCGGGAGTCTATACGATAAAATCGGCAATCTGTACGCGCAGCACAAACATTTGCATCATTTCTATTCACATGTTGAAACCGCGCTGCAAGAGAATAAAATCACTCATTTCTTAGCAGGTGTATGGCCGGGATTTGATGATCACCGCGGCCGGGCTGGGGGAGAAGATTTGGCCCGTTATGTCCCTCGTGAAAACGGCAAAACCTTGGATCTCACCTGGGAGATGGCCTTGGCTTCCAAAGCGGATACCATTTTACACATCACTTGGAATAATTGGGTGGAATCCACTATTATTGAACCCAGCCTCGAATTCGGTTATCAGGAGTTGGAAACCACTCAAAAACAGATCAGCCTCTGGAAAAACATTGCTCTGGCATCCGAAAGCCTTCGCTTGCCTGAGCAATTACTGCGTTTGCGCAGAAAAAACCGCGAACTGAGTTGCCTGGGTTTCAACAAAGCCAAATTCGAACATTACCAAGCACAGGCCGATAAGATCGCGTTGCTGCTGGCACAAGGTCATTGGCAAAAAGCCGCTGCCTATTTGGATCAAATCCATTCTCAATTAGAACATTATTATCAGCCGCGCATCCGTATGCAGACCCGGCGCTACAGGTGGCAAAGCCAAAAAGAACCATCGGATTTTTTAGTCGTCACGAAAAACAACACAACTGAAAATCCGCCCCCCTATGTTGCCCAATCCCTTACTCCTTTTATACGAAAATTCATCTTGCAGCTGACACCACCGCATACCTTGGAACCCGCTACCCGCATTAGTTCAGGAAAACTCAAGCTCACCTATTTGGATACCAAGAGCAATTTCCTGCGAATTTCACAAGGTACAAGCACGGATTTCGCGCCCAGTCTGGAGATCGCCCATTTCCGCAAACAAGCTTTGGATGCCCTGGAAACCATTGAGCTGGATATTGTTCCCGGGATATTCCCACACACAACAGAGGAAAAATTCTTTATCCAAATCGAAACCGATCAACCGACCGGAACCGAATGGATGCATTCCCTGGAATTGAACTTGAAAATTTTTTCCACCACAGCTTAACCGGTTTTTTCGAGTGGAAACGGCCAATTTCTGAATTGCCGGCTCTGTAAAGCAGTCGAGAATACAGAGGCATTGATTTCAAAGAAATTTATATGGAAAAAACAGTAATGCTAAAAAAATTATTTCTTAACTTCCGGTTTTGCTGCTTCGTCTTTTTTTGCCGCTTTTTTCTCTTTTTTGGCCCGAAAAAAGCTAATCACCAACCTTATAAATGACAGAACAAATACTGCAAAAAGCAGAATAACAAACCATCGGCGATAGGGAAAATAATATAGAAATTCAAAAAATATTTTGTCAATAACAAAAACGGCCAGGATTATAAAAAGCAGGGACAACAAAATTATTGGCCGCCAGAAGAATTTCATAACCTGTATACACTGTCTCTCAAAGAGCCTGGCCAAGGATATGAAAAAGAGAAGCAGCAATCCTATGAAAAACAGAGGATAATATATATATACCCCGAGTATAGCCGCGATACTCAGAAGGATGAATAAAACAACGGGCGACCACCGGGGTTGCAAACATTTATTCATCCCAAAGTATAGTTTTGATATAACCCCTCCTAAAACCTTCAGCGCTGGGA
>JAGLMY010000112.1 GCA_023139775.1 bacterium | reverse complement strand
GCCTGGATGATCCTTTCATCCAAATAGGTAAAACTCAAATGCAAAGGCTCGTTCTTCTCCACTATCTTTTTGGAGAAGCGGTAGTTTTTACCGGAAACAGGAATATTGACGCGCACTGATAGTAAACCCGCCAGTCCCTGGGAAACAGCTTGCTGCTCAGCTTGACCCACGGGATCATCTGGAGCCGCCTGGACAGGATAAACAGCCTGTGGTTCTATAGCGGCTTGCTTTCGCGCAACTTCTATTTCTTCATCATAAATTTCTCCCTCTTCCGGCATTTCCTCTTCACCGTCATCCCCATCACAATAAACATCCATTTCGTCATATCTAATTGCCTTTGGCGCCCTTCCCGACATACTTAAACTTGGCAGCATATCCTTTAGTTGCCGTATGATAGGCTTGCGGAATGTTGGTATCTTTTCCCGCTTTAAATTCCCTCCCCAATGAAGATATTTATAATTCGCCGGCACATAAAGATTCCACTCCAGGGTGTTTATCAAAACATTCGGCATAGGAAAGTGCTGTTGCTTCTTCCCCAGGATCGCGAACTTTTCAGCGGGTTGGGTATAGATAAGTTCCACCTCAAAAGGCCGCAAACGATTCTCTTGGCCTTCCCTTTGCGAACGCGCCAGGGGAATCAATATTTTGCCCTCTTTATCTTGCGAGGCTTTCTCCCGTTTCCCATCTACATAGACACTCCAGATGCTGGAATCCTGGGGTAATTCCAGCTTTAAAAATTGATTCCATAAATTTCGCATAGAAAAAGTAAATTGATGGATCAATTTGCCTTCGGCCTGAAAAAGAGTCGTACCGCGGGCCTGATCAATAATTGCGCTCAATACCTCCTCTTTCTCATGTTTGGTAATATCTACTACTACCTGATACGGATGACGGATATATTTGAAAGCGAAAAGGATAGGCCGGGATGAAAGTTCTGTCAATGAAACCGGGATTTTCTGAAAATCAACCCGATCAGCGCCCCTAAACTCCTGCACATGCGCCTCGGCATCGCTCTTAACCTCACCGGCCACAAACCCGGATTCCCTTTGGGCTTCCAGAACTTCAAAACCCGTGAAATCCGCGACCATGGTCTCTTTGGGCAGTAATTTTTCCGACTTGATGGTCAGATTGTGATATCCTTCCCTGGGATATTCAAAAGGAATATTCAGAAATTCCTTGCCCTTTTCCTCCTGCACGCTCCATATGCTTTTTCCCTGACCCGTGACCTCCAAAACCTGATAACCGGCAGGTATGGCTAAAGTTATGGCGTTGATCTTATTTTGGACTATATTTAAATTCAGCTTGGTAGTCACCCGGATCGCATCCGCCTCAATCGAAAGCAAGTGGAAGAGTTCGGCATAAATTTTAGCCGGGCCTCGTGCCCGCTCCACATGTTTTTTTCTCCAGGCCACAGACATTTGTGCTGTCGGCACGCAATCCCCTGTGACAATGGTATGGCCTTTTTTTTCAGTTATCTCCACGGCCGGGGCCGAGGAAATGGTTACATCTATACCGACTTTAGGAATATCTAAAGTAATGTGAGTTATGGGAGTTTGCGGAATATTGAAACTTAATCCGGGCGTTCCTTTATCCAGGGTTGATTTCACTGAGAATTTCACCCGCACAGAATATCTTCCCGTTTTATCGGTGTTCAGATAATGCCATCCACCTTCGGTAATGATTGCGGCCGGCTTTTCATCAAAACGGATATCTTCAATTGCCAATTCTTCGCGAAACAGCGGTATCTTGGAATAAGCTCTTTTTTCTTTTCTAAAAATTTCCAGGTCCAGGAAAGCATCAAATTGGGTGCTTTCTTTACCCATTCTTCCCGTATAACTTCCCCGGATTAGTAAATACTCACACGGCGGGGCAAGCTCAGCTTTCCGGGGTGGTTGCATTTGATCCAGTATCTTCTGGAATTGCTTGCGGGTTAAAATGACATCTCCACCCTCAACTTCATATTCAGGTTTGACCTGCCAACCTGTCTGCGACATCAGCCGGTTAAATTCATCCCAGGAAAGTTTGACCTCATCAGCATCCAGCCTCAGCAGCGAACGGAATTCTTCCCAATCCAGAGTTATGCTGCTTACTCGCTTTTTTTCCACATCATTGCCGGCCTGCACAGGAGAGCTGCAAAAAATGCTTAACAAGACAAAACAGCTTAAGCCGGTCTGAATATATTTTTTTATCTTATGCGGTTTCATCATTTTAGCCTCGTAAGAAAAGAATTTTATTTTCGTGAAGCCGATGTTTTTTTAGAAAGCCTGGCCGGTTCCGGCGTCTTCGCCCGGGACCGAAAAAGCCACTCGGGTTTAAGCCAGGCAATGAGAAAAAGCAGAACCAGGACCACAAAAACAAACCGGGAGATAAACCAAAAAACAAAAGCGCCGAAAACCAGCAGCAGCCGCGAAGCTTCGGGCGATTTAAATTTATCCCAAAACTCCCGGTGCGCTGCGAGCCACGCTTTTATTCGCAGATATCCACTTTTGATCACTGTTCTCAGCCGGTAAATAATATAGGCGGCCAGGAGAAGAAGAAAAATCACAACCATGGTGCTGATCCATCCCTTGACATATTGAAAATCCAAATATAAATCTTCCCCTTCAATCAGGGTCTTGGCAAACCGGTAAAGCTGACCCGAAGCCGGCACTTCAATCTTAAGCAGCGCCACTCCGCCCCCGCCTTTGGCAATGGCACCTTGCTCTTGTTCTGCCCTGATATTCCGCGCAAAATCAATCTCTTGTTTAAGTTGATTTAAATACACCGCCTCATCTCTTTGCACATTTGATCTAAACTCACTTTGCAACGCGTTTTGCAGCCTTTTCATTTTCCCACTCACTCTGCTGCTTTTCGTTGGCCTGTTCCAGCTTTCCAATACCTGGTTATATCCATTAACATCTTTATAAGTGAATACCCGTTTCCGGCCCAACAGCGGACGAATACCAGTAGCAATCTTTTCTTTTTCCATCGCGCCGCCAAAATAAATAAATTGATAATCAACCGGAAAATAACAAGACCATAGCATTTTACTTACCACTATATCCGCAGTTGGAAACGGCAATCGTTTTGAGCCTAACCTGGCAAATTTACTGTTCTTGGCATAATAGAGAAGCTCTATGTCAAAAGGCACAATCTTTTCTCCCTCGATTTTCGAGCGCACCAGGGGTAACATGAATTTTCCTTCCTTATTCCTGGCCGGAAGTTCCCGTTTCCCATTCACATAAAGGCTCCATATCTCAGCGTCTTCAGGCAGTTTAAGCTCCAGAAACTGCTTCCAGGTATTTCGTATAGTATAGATAACCCGGGTTATCACCTTACCCTCTTCCAACAAGACCGACATCACGCTGGCATTATCTATCACCGTGTTGACAGTAGGCAGTTCCTCGTGTTTGGTGATCTTCAACTTCAAGTGGAAAGGATGCCGCAAATAACGCAATCCAAAAATAAGCGGCTTGGCGGACATATCGACCAGATCGTAAGGCAATTCCTGGATATCCACTCTATCAGTATTATCCACTTTAATAATCTCCGCTTCAGCCGTACTCTTTTTTTCAGCCCCTATATAACCGGTTTCCCTGATCGCTTTTAAAACCTGAAATCCATCGAATTCCAGCTCACTGGTTGTATCGGAAAATATCTTTTCAGATACAATGGTAACGATAACTGTTCCTTCCTTTTCGCCTGCAAATGGCAGAGTTAGCACCTCGCGTTGCTTTACCTTCCGGGTACTCCAATCCCTGATCTCTTGCCAATTTTGGTCTTTTACATAGAGCACACTGTAGCCTGCCGGCACAAACAACTCTATCTGAGAAACAGCATTTTGCAGAATATTCAGCTTCAACTTTGTGCTCACGCGCAAGGCATCATCTTCAATCGAGAGCAGGTTCATGGTTTCGGCATAGATTTTAGCCGGTCCGCGTTTTTTCTTTACTACCAAGGCACGATGCAATTTAACCTCAATATGGTTGGTCGTTGAAAGCACTGACTCTATTTGGGTGCGGTTGGCGCTCCTGGATATGACCATATGCTTGGCTTGCGGAATCTCTACTTTTACCCGCTTCAGGGGTATATCCAGCCTCAATAATGTAATCGCAGTTTGCGGGATTTTAAAATTAAGTACTTCCGGGCCTTTAGCGATATTTGATTTAACCGAGAATTCCAAATCGACGACATGTTGCCCGATTTTATCGGTTGTGAGCACATACCAACCGCTTTCATTCATGACCAAGGCTGAGGCATTATCCAATTTGATCTTGCGCAAGGCTATATCTTGGGGCAGGAGAGGGATCTTAGAATAGTTCTTTCGTTCTTGCTTAAATATTTCTAAATACAAGCGGGCCGTAAAAGTTGTGCTTTCCTTACTCATCTTGCCTGTATAGCCGGCTTTGGTGATAAGATAATCTCTGGGAGGCTGAATTGCTGTTACTGCAAGCGGTTTCATTTTATCCAGTAATTGTTTGAACTGTGCCCGCGCAAGTACCACCATTCCATCCTGGATATTGTACTCCACCTTGACTTCACTTCCGGTTTGGGCTAAAAGTTTTTTAAATTCATCCCAGCTTAATTTAATTTCATCAGTCTCGATTTTTAGCATTTTTTTGAATTCATCCCAGGCAATCCTCACCTGGCTGGACGAATTATCCGCCAGCGGGGTTTCTGCATAACTGGAAACAATTAACCCGCTCCCTAAAACCGCCAATAAAACTGTAAAGATACTAAACCGGAAAATGTTACTTGTTTTTTTATAGCACCCCATTTAGCCCTCCTGAAATTTTATGTCATATTTATTATCGCTGATATACTATTTTTAGCTAAAATTAAAAAGAGTGGCTCCCCCGTGGCATAATCCACGGTATAGAAAAGCCGCAAATGAAGCATATCACACGAAAGAGAAAAAAAGCAATACGAAGCGCATTCACGGCGTAACAGGTCAGTGAAGTGCTGTGTTTTGTCAAATAACCCGGAAACATATGGTCTGCTAATTTATTTTTTCCCAAGGGGAAAGCGCGCTCTTACCAAGCCGGATACGAAATTCTAAATAACTTAGCTGATCGGCAATTTTGAATTTGCACATACGGAGGCAAGTCGCGTCCCTGGAAAAAAATAAATTAGCAGACCATATGTCTTTCTCGCTCCACTGATATGTTACTTCACGGCAAAAGGCGCAGAGAATTTTTTTTTGACAGAATAACAGGATTGAGATGATTTTTTATAAATCCTGTGGATTCTGTTGATCCTGTCAAAGGTTATGCAGGAAGAGTTGAGACCAGCACACAGCAGGCAGGAGATCATCTGGGTGCCCGGCATGAGTAATGTAAAAAAAACCAACCAATATACTGGGCAACCGTGAAGGTTGCCCCTACTAGGGCGCTATTGGCTTGTCCCGTTCATGATCAACTATACAGAAGAAACCAAACGGTTCTGCGGACTCATTCCGGATCTGATGAACTAGGTCTGGTTCCACATACGCAATATCGTGAGGTTTGAGTAAAATTTGCCGCTTGCCCAACTGCAGCACACCCTGCCCGCGCACAGCAATAATCACATGTTCGTGCCTGTGCTTTTCCAGACTGGAAAATCCCTGTGGCTCAATTTGGAAATAGCGCAGATCAAAACCGGTTTTCTCCCCATGCTTGCCTATCAATTCCTGCCGTCGGATCTTAGCAAAGGCCAACCCACTCTCTGCTTTGTACGCTTCTGCGGCACGACCGGTCCAGGTAAAATCGGATTGCCAGGCCAAGTGGGATCGACGATCTTGCCCGGCAGATCCACCTCCCCAGTCACCTGCTGAAATCATTTCATAAACAGGGGTAGTCAATCGTTCCTTAAACAAAGATCGTATCTTTTGCATAAAAATACGCGTGCTCTGCTGCAAATCACGCGAATGTTGCAACAAAGCACCGCCAATAATGTAAATCGCTTCTACGCCATACTGCTTTGCCATGATTTCTATGGAATTCAACTGCATGCCGCCGGCCGGACCGGGAAAAGCAGGTTTCATCTTTCCCAATGGTTTTTGCAAAGCCTCACTGATTCCCAAACACTCATCCACACTAAATCCAAATCGTCCTCCGCTGTTGGGATAAACCGAAATATCCGCTCCTAACAAACGAAACAAGGTTCCCAACAAAACTGCCGGAATAATACCATGCTGAGGATCATGGAAGTGAGTGCCGGTAAAAGCCGGATGTGCCATGAACAGTATTTTGTGCTGCGCTGACAAATGCCGGAGTATATCCGGACCAACCAAAAAGGGAGAGATCAACACCCCGCGCACGCCCTGTTTGACGGCAAACTCAACCTGTTTTCCCAGTTGTTCAGCGCTTCCCAGCACATTTGGAAAATATAGCGTCTGGCGCCCGGTCTTCAGGTTCACACGTTGTATTGCTTCCTGACACAAGCGGACACGCTTTTCAAACGGACAAAATGAATGATCCGTCAGTCCGTGATCATCTTTAATGATATCACCGCCACCCAAGGCAAAAGCTTCAGCCATGTTCGCCAATGTTTCAGGCGTGCTGCCCATGGGTTTTAAGGCTGTGGCCGCCAAAGGACGGTCATAGACCCCAAGTATTTTGCGAATCCCGGAAATACCGTAATTCGGACCGCTGAACTGTTCCAGAAAACACTCCGGCAAAGTAACATTCACGATACGGATATAATTTTTTAGAGAAATATTCCCGAAAAAAAGATTGAGGAACTGCGGAATCTGATAGGCAGTAATATCCGGCGCATACCCAATCACCACCAGATAGGTATTGTCTTTTTTTTCCAGCGGTGAGATTTCCAACACCTGGCCGACAATATGCTCGCGAACAAAATCAGAATGTATACAATCATCCGGCACTTCCACTGTCTGTTCCAGAGCAATGGCATGACTGATTTGCTCGATATGGCTGCCACGCGCGCAGGTCACTTCATAATAAATATGTATTTGATCAACCATGGATTTATCTCTCGTTTTTTTTATATTAACGGGGGACGTTGTTCGGTAATACGGTTATCCAAAACCACTAATATTTATGAAAAAATCCAAAGAGTCATCAAATAAAGATAACCGTATTACCGAACAACGTCCCCCTTAACGTCTGTCCAAAAATCGACGCTAGCGTATTTTCGAGTGATATCGCTTGAAAATACAAAAAAGTGCCCTGCCGGGGAACTAAATCAAACCCCCGCGGTCTAAAAAGTAAAATACAAACAAACACGCAGTATTGGGAGGCAAACATCATGGGTCTCACTAAAACCCCAAAAAACGATACCCAAGTGAAATCTCAAATCGAAATGGGAATCGATGAAAAACCAGCCGGAAAATCCGAAGTGTCCGACACAACAATATTCAGCGTTATTATTATCGGAGGTTTAATCGGCCTGTTTTTTTCCTTCTTTTCCGCTTGATTTGGAATCACCAGGTTTCTGTTTGGGCAGACAAAATTCACACACTGTATATCCAGCCTTGCGAGCACGATCCAACTCCCCGGACCGGCCTGAGGAGTAGCGCCCAAATCATTCCAGAGGTAAATCTTTTTTTTCGCCTCAACCTGACTAACCTCACATATTTTTATGCTTTTTCACTATGTTGTAGGCACGATTAATCCGCGAGGTAAGTTCGTTCGCTCTTTCCCGCAGCGCTTGACTGAGGTGACTCACTTTATCCGGATGGTTTTCAGCCACTCGTTTACGAAAGGAATTTCGAATTTCTTCCCTGGAAGCCGCGGGGGTTACTTCCAAGATGCGATAGGCATTTTGCAAGGTTATCGGTTCATCTGTATCCACAAAGGATTCCGAACTTCGGGTCTGTGTCCGATCCTGCTTTTTTGCGTGACGATACGCGTGCTGGGCAGCTTTGAGCTTGTTCATATGACGTACTACATATATTAAGTACACCCCAAAAACCAGGATATCATCCAACAAAGAAGGATGCAGATCCCAGGGCATGAGCAAATAAATCACCACAATGGCAAACCACATATAACTATGTAACTTACTCATATCACTTATCCTAAGATGGCTATAAATTGTCCAACAAATATCCGCCGGCCAAACCATTTTTTACCACATATAAAAAATAACTGGGTTCATAGGGCGGAAACAGAAGTTCCGAATTTTTAAGCGAGGCAAATTTTTCAATCTCTTTTCGTCGCAATAAAGGGACAACAAATAATATAGGAATATTCCCGAACTTTTCCCGTACTGTCGCGGCAATCTGAAATTCTTTCTCATGTTTTTCTTCTGAGCTGGCCGGCGTATCGGCCTGATGAATATTGGTCGAGTTGACTATCACCATGTCCAGTTGTTGCTCTTTTTGAATAATCTCAAAGGCTTTGACCACCGTAGATGCCGCCAATACGTAATATTTCTCGGTTCTTAATAAATATACCAAAGACCTTAATGATTTCGGATTTTTGTCCACACAAAAAATACGCGGGTTTTTTATCATCTTTACTTCTCCCAAAAATAGAAAATTATAGCTTTTATTATAATCTTTTTTGATCCGAATACTACCAAATTCGAAGTTCCGGATTGCGGCTATCCGGTAAGCAGTAAGCCTATTATTTTTTCTTAACCGCCGGCCGCCGCGGTTTAGCTCTCTTTAAATATGCATCCACACCTTCAGCAGCCAGACGCCCGCGCCGAATAGCTCGCACCACCAGTGAAGCGCCATACTCCGCGTCTCCAGCCGCGAAAACACCTTTGTGCGAAGTCATAAAATGATCAGACACCACAATATTCCCTCTGAGATCCAATTTCAATTTTAATTCTTTTACCAACGGACCATGTTGGGCATGCGCAAATCCCATGGCCAGAAATATTAAATCCGCCTTTAATTCAAATTCCGATCCGGCAATAGTTTCAAAAGTCGGTCGTCCGCCTTTGGGAAAAGACCATTTTAGACGAACCGCCTGCAACGCCTTGACCCGGCCCTGGGCGCCAACCAGTCTTTGTGTGCCGATGTCCCACATACGCACACAACCTTCTTCCTGCGAACTGGAGGTCCGTAAAATTATAGGCCAGCTTGGCCAGGGTGTGGCCTGATTACCGGTTTCCGGTGGTTTGGACAAGAGTTCAATCTGGGTAATTTTTTTCGCACCCTGACGCACACTGGTCCCAATACAGTCAGATCCGGTATCTCCGCCGCCGACTACTACCACATCTTTGCCTTTGGCATTGATCCGGTCTTTTTGCGGTATTTTATCATTGACATTGATTTTATTTTGCTGAGTCAAGAACTCCAAAGCATAATGCACACCCTTGAGATTCCGGCCTGGCACCTGCAAATCACGTGGTTCACCGGCTCCCACTGTGATAACTACAGCAGCATACTCTTTTAACAACTTAGTGACTTTTAATGTTTTACCCACATTAACTTTGGTCTTGAAAATTACGCCTTCTGCTTTCATCTGTTTCAGCCGGCGGTCAATAACACTTTTTTCCAATTTATAATCCGGGATACCGTAGCGTAAATACCCGCCAATCCGGTCTGCTTTTTCAAACACTGTAACCGCATGACCACAACGCGCCAACTGCTGGGCAGCAGCTAATCCCGCGGGTCCGGAACCGATCACCGCCACTTTGTTTCCTGTTTTCTCTTTAGCAGGTTGCGGTTGAATCCAGCCTTCTTGCCAGCCTCTTTCCACAATCTGCAGTTCAATCTGACGAATCGTTACCGGCTGCTGATTAATGGCCAAGGTGCAAGCCGGTTCACAGGGCGCCGGACAAATCCGGCCGGTAAATTCCGGAAAATTATTCGTGCTGTGGAGCAGATCCAGGGCTTTGCGCCACTGTTGCTTATAGAGCATATCATTCCAATCCGGTATCAGATTGCACACCGGACAACCATACGCATGACAGGAAGGAATCCCACAATCCATGCAGCGTGCTGCCTGGATTTCCAGTTGCTCCGGAGAAAGCAATTGTTCAATTTCAGCAAAATCCTTTATCCGATCCTTCACCTTGCGCCTGGGCGGATCTTTACGTGCGTATTCTAAAAATCCGGTTGGTTTGGCCATAATCCATTTCCTCCAAAATCAAAAACAAATTCTTTCACCACAGAGACACGGAGTACACAGAGAATAAAAAAGAAAATTCAGGATTAAATTCACATAATAAAATGAAAGCCGTAATCTTCGATCTTGGTTTAATGATTTTATCCTATCTTTCCTCTGTGTCCTCTGCGTCTCTGCGGTGAGATTTTATTTAATCAATTTTTCCTATATCCGCCCGGCGTCGTACACTTCTTCGGTGGCTGACACAGAATCCGTGTCCACCATTTCTTCTTGGGCCATCCGCTCCAGTACACGTTTGTAATCAATGGGCATGATCTTCACGAACAAAGGCAACTGGGTCTGCCAGTGATCCAGGATAAATTTCGCGCGCAGACTATTGGTATAATAATAGTGCTTCGCGATTAGCCGGCGTAGTTCTTCCACATCTTCCCGTTTGGTCACACTCTCCAAATCCACCATATCCAAGTTGCATTTGGTATCAAACAATTCATTTTCATCATACACATAGGCCACACCGCCGCTCATACCGGCCGCAAAATTCACTCCTGTGTTCCCCAAAATAACCGCCACACCGCCGGTCATGTATTCACAACCATGATCACCCACACCTTCCACCACGGCCCGGGCGCCGCTGTTACGCACGCAGAAGCGTTCACTGGCAATGCCATTGATATAAATTTCACCGGCTGTAGCGCCGTACAACAGCACGTTGCCAACAATCATATTTTCGTGCGGGACTATTTTCGACCTCTTGGGAGGCGCGACAATAATTTTCCCACCGGACAGTCCCTTGCCCAAATAATCATTGGCATCACCGGAGACCCGAATGGTCACACCAGGCGCTAAAAACGCCCCCAGGCTCTGTCCGGCTGAACCGGTAAAATGAATATCAATCGTATCTTCCGGCAGCCCTTTTTCACCATAGCGTTTTACGACCTCGTGGCTCAAAGTCGTTCCCACGGTACGATGTATATTTTTAATCGGCATTTCCAATTTAACCGCTTCACGGTTTTCCAACGCCAATCCGGCCTTCTCGATCAAACTATTATCCAAACATTTTTCCAGCTGATGATCCTGTTGTCCCACACAATGCCGCACATCCGCAGGAATGGTTTGCAGTATTTTCGAAAAATCCAAGCCGTGCGCTTTCCAATGCTTTTTATCCGGCACAAATTCCAGCATCTCAGCTCTGCCAATCATTTCAGCCACTGTAGAAAATCCCATTTCCGCCATATACTCACGCAATTCCCGGGCCATAAATTTCAAAAAACGCTCCGGATAGTCCGGTTTACCGGTATAGCGCGCCCGTAATTCTTCTTTTTGGGTAGCCACCCCTACCGGACAATTGTTCAAATGACACTTGCGCATCATAACACATCCCAGTGTCACCAGCACCGTGGTCCCAAAACCATACTCATCCGCACCCAGCAAAATCGCAATAGCCAGATCACGACCGGTCTTGATCTGTCCATCGGTTTGTACGCGAATACGATCACGTAAGCGATTGCTGATGAGTGCTTGCTGCGTTTCCGCCAAACCCAATTCCCATGGCAATCCCGCGTGCTTAATGGAAGTCAGGGGCGAAGCGCCGGTGCCTCCGTCAAAACCGGAAATCAACACAGTGTCTGCTTTGGCTTTGGCCACACCCGAAGCAATAGTTCCCACCCCGGCCTCAGAAACCAGTTTCACTGAAACTTTGGCAGCTGGATTGGAGTTTTTCAAATCAAAAATCAATTGTGCCAAATCCTCAATCGAATAAATATCATGGTGCGGCGGCGGTGAAATCAAGGTAACACCCGGCGTGGTGTGCCGGACACGCGCAATTTCCTTGCTCACTTTATGACCGGGCAATTGACCACCCTCACCCGGCTTGGCGCCCTGGGCCATTTTAATCTGCAATTCATCCGCGTTGCTCAAATACTCCGCGGTCACGCCAAAGCGTCCGGAAGCCACCTGCTTGATGCGGGAGCATTTGCTGTCACCGTTGGGCAGAGGTTTGAAACGTTTGGGATCCTCACCACCCTCACCTGAGTTGCTGCGTCCGCCAATCCGGTTCAAAGCAATGGCAATGTCCTCATGCGCTTCTTTACTAATGGAGCCGTAGGACATGGCCGCTGTCACAAAACGCGTAGTTATGGCCTCAATTGGTTCCACTTCCTCTAGCGGAATAGACTTGCCCTTTTTAAATTTAAAGAAGCTGCGCAGTGTTACACGCTGCCGGGATTGATCATCAATGATTCGGGTATATTCTTTGTACCGCGCGAAATCATTTTCCCGGGTGGCTTGCTGCAGTTTACTGATTGTCTCCGGCGTCCATAAATGCCGTTCACCACTGGCGCGTAAATGATATTCCCCACCAGGATCCAAAACCGACGGCACCTGATCATTTTCCGGGAAGCCACGACGATAACGACGCAGCGTTTCTTCAGCCAGTTCATTCAGACCAATACCGGAAATACGCGAAGCGGTGTACGTGAAATAACGGTCAATCAATTGCCGGCTCAATCCCACAGCTTCAAAAATCTGTGCGCCAAAGAAACTGCGAATCGTAGAAATACCCATGCGGCTAAAGGTTTTGAGCAGACCCTTTTTAATTGCCGTGACATAGGCATCCATCGCCTCTTCCGGACTCTTCTTTTTATCCAGATAATCATTTTTAGCCAATTCCCGAACTGTGGAAAACGCGACATAAGGACAGATGGCATTGGCGCCAAAGCCGATCAATTGGGCAAAATGAATCACTTCTCTGGCTTCGCCGGTTTCCACCACCATACCTGCTTGGGTGCGCAAGCCTTTGCGAATCAAATAATGGTGAAGTCCGGAAGCTGCCAGCAAGGCCGGAATCGGCGCTTTTTGCGCACTCATGTTCTTATCGGTTAATACCAGGATAGTACTTCCCGCTTTAATCGCCTTTTCAGCTGTTTTGAAAATAGTATTTAATGCTTTCTCCAAACTTTTGCCATTGCCATTGGCAGGAAAAAGCATTTCAATGTAAGTAACTTGGATATCCGGATGCTCGGCGTGCCGAAGACGTGACATATCAGCCGAGGTCAGGATGGGGTGCTGCAGTTTGAGCATTTTGCAATGCTCCGGGGATTCAGTCAGCACATTCCGTTCACGACCGATCATGCTCATCAGAGACATCACCAATTCTTCACGCAAGGGGTCAATGGGCGGATTGGTGACTTGGGCAAACAATTGATGGAAATAATTATAGAGTAGTTGCGGTTTATTGGACAAAACCGCCAAAGGCGAATCCGTTCCCATGGATCCGGTGGGTTCCTGACCATTGCCTGCCATAGGTGAAAGTATCATTTTCAGATCCTCTTCTGTGTACCCAAACGCATGTTGTTGACGTCGTAGTGTTTCTTTGTCCACAGCCGGAACTTTGGAAGGAGCAAACAAACCGCGTAATTCAATCTGATTGTCTTTCACCCATTTGCGGTAGGGCTGCTGCCTGGAAATCCTGGCTTTGATTTCTTTATCCGGCACGATTCGTTTTTCTTTTAAATCCACCAAAAATATTTTGCCGGGTTGCAAGCGGCCGTTCATCAGAATTTTATCAGCCGGAAATTCCAATACACCGGTTTCCGATCCGGCCACAACCAACCCGTCTGTGGTTACGGTAAAACGATTGGGCCGCAAGCCATTACGATCCAAGGTGCCGCCAATATAGCGGCCATCGGCAAATACTAATCCAGCCGGACCGTCCCAGGGTTCCATGATGGAAGCGTGATACTGATAAAAAGCTCTTTTGTCCTGACTCATGTGATACTTCACGCCAAAGGCTTCCGGAATCATCATCATAATGGCATGCGGCAAAGAGCGTCCGGACGCTACCAGCATTTCCAAGGCATTGTCCAGGATTGCCGAGTCACTCTGGCCTTCGATAATAAAGGGTTTGAATTTTTCCAAATCCGGACCCAAAACATCCGATTCCATAATCGCTTCTCTGGCCCGCATCCGGTTGATATTGCCGCGCAGGGTATTGATCTCGCCATTGTGCGCCAAATACCGGAAGGGTTGTGCCAAACGCCATTGCGGCAAGGTGTTGGTACTAAAACGCTGATGCACCAGCGCGAAGACTGAAGCAAAGGCTTCATCATTAATATCCGGATAAAAGGTTGCCAACTGCGTGCCGGTCAGCATTCCTTTATAATTCAAAGTCCGGCTGGAAAGACTGCATACGTAAAATTGGCTATAATCCCCGTCAATAAATCCAGCCACCTCTTTTTCGATCAAACGCCGCAACAAGAAGAGCTTGAGTTCAAAGCGGGACAATTCCACCTCACCGGGCGCCAGAAAGCACTGGCAGATAACCGGCATGGTGGACAAAGAAAGCTCTCCCAATCCTTGGGTATCTACCGGAACCTGGCGCCAGCCTAATATTTCACAGCCTTCTTGCGCCACAATTCGATTGAAAGTCTGTACGCATTTTTCCCGCCAAGAGTCCTCTTGCGGCAGGAAAAACATGCCCACAGCGTATTCTCCCAAAGCCGGCAGCGAAATATTTTGCAGAGCACACACCTGGCGCAAAAATGTATCCGGCATTCCCATTAAAAAACCGGCTCCGTCTCCAGTAGCATTATCGCCGCCCACCGCGCCGCGATGTTCCAGATTAATCAGAATCTTCACCGCGTCCTGTACAATCGCATGCCTCTCTTTGCCATCCAGATGCGCAATAAAACCAATGCCACAATTATCATGTTCATACTGCGGATCATACAACCCTTGAGCTGCGGGAAAACCGGCAGCATTCAGGTTACTGAAATTTGTCAATTTAAAAAAATTATTATTCGCCATTTTTACCTCTATATCCTGTAGGGGCGAATCTTGTATTCGCCCGTTGCCGATATTCGCACATCCTTATATTCACCCGTTCCTTGTGATTGTCTGAAACGGGCGAATACAAGATTCGCCCCTACGGCATTTATTTCATCTCGTACCATTCCTGCAGGGACGAGACTGTCAGATCCATTTCCCGCCGGGCTTCAATACCGTTCACAGCCGCTTGCGCTCCTTGCAACGTGGTGATACACGGAATACCATGTGCCACTGAAGCCGTTCCAATCGGCTTGACGTGTTCACGCCCTATTGGTCCAAAGGGCGTGTTGATAATCAACTGGACCCGGCCCTTTTTGATCTGATCCAGAATGCACTCCCCGGGCCGGCCGATTTTATTGACCAGATCCGCTTTAATGTTATTACTTTTTAATACCTTGTGCGTGCCGGGAGTGGAAACCAATTCAAAACCCATATCTAATAGCTTTTTAGCAATAAACACCACAGCCCGTTTATCATCATCCTTCACACTCACAAAAACCCGGCCAAAAAGCGGCAGGGTTTGTCCGGCTGCTGCCTGTGATTTCACAAATGCCATACCAAAGGAGACATCAATGCCCATTACTTCGCCGGTTGATTTCATTTCCGGTCCAAGATGTATATCCACACCGGCAAAACGGGAAAACGGCAAGACCGATTCTTTGATGTTGAAATTATGTCCCAGCTCCGGTTCTCTGGCATGTACTGCATCCAAGGTCTTGTGAACCATTACTTTAGAAGCAATTTTGGCCCAGGGCTGACCCGTGGCTTTGCTGACAAAGGGCACTGTTCGTGAAGCTCTCGGATTGACTTCCAGCACAAAAATATTTCCACGCCGGATCGCATATTGGATATTCAATAATCCGCGTACACCCAGCGCCATGGCAATGCGCTCAGTATATTTTTTAATACGTTCAATCACTTCTTCGGATAAGGTATGCGGAGGCAAAACACAAGCGGAATCTCCGGAATGAATCCCTGCTTCTTCAATATGCTCCATAATACCGGCCACCAAGGTACGTTCACCGTCACAGACAGCATCCACATCCACTTCAATGGCATCTTCCAAAAATTTATCAATCAGAACCGGCTGACCTTCCGCGGCTTCAAATGCTTCCTGCACAAAATCCATTAAGGACTTCGGATCATACACAATGCGCATGGCACGGCCGCCCAGCACAAAGGAAGGCCGCACCAGCACCGGAAATCCGATGGTATTGGCTTTTTCCAGCACTTCATCAATCGACCGGGCAATACCGTTTTCCGGTTGTGCCATATCCAGATCAACCATGAGCTTGGCAAACAAATCACGATCTTCCGCGCGTTCAATGGCTTCGACCGGAGTTCCCAAAATAGGCGCGCCCGCATCTTTTAAGCGGCGGGCTAAATTCAATGGGGTCTGACCTCCGAACTGCACAATCACACCCTTGGGTTTTTCCTGATCAATAATGTTCATAATATCTTCAAAAGTCAGCGGCTCGAAATAGAGTTTGTCCGAAGTATCATAATCGGTTGATACTGTCTCCGGATTGGAATTAACCATAATGGTCTCGTATCCCAGCTCCTGCAGGGCCAAGGAAGCATGCACACAACAATAATCAAATTCTATTCCCTGACCAATGCGGTTCGGTCCGCTGCCTAAAATCACAATCTTCTCTTTGTCCGTTGGCAGATCCATCTCATTTTCTTCTTCATAGGTGGAATAACAATAGGGTGTATGCGATTCAAATTCCGCACCGCAGGTATCCACTAATTTATAGGTCGGCAACACACCCAAAGCTTTGCGTTTTTCACGCAAAGCCAATTCATCACATCCAATCCAATCCGCAATCTGTTTATCACTAAATCCTTCGCGTTTTATATCCTGCAACCATTCTGTTGTGATTGCATCCAACGTATGCGCAGCTTGACATTCCAATTGATCCCGATCTAAAATCATCTTCAACTGGGTTAAAAACCAAGGATCAATGCCGGTAACTTCATATAATTTCCCAATAGTCATTCCCTGTTGCAAGGCCTGGCGTATAGTAAAAAGACGTTCCGCGTGCGGATTACGCAATCGTTCTTCCAGCTCTGCTAAAGATAAATCTGTGGGTATTTTAGGATAATGTTCGTAGCCGGCCCGGGATATTTCCAGTCCGCGCAAACCCTTTTGCAGGGCTTCCCGGAAAGTCCGGCCAATGGCCATGGTCTCACCCACGGACTTCATCTGCACGCCCAATTTGGGATCCGCGCCCGGAAATTTCTCAAAAGCAAAGCGCGGTATTTTCACCACACAATAATCAATGGCCGGCTCAAAGCAGGCCATGGTCTTTTTAGTAATATCATTGGGAATTTCATCCAGAGTATATCCCACTGCCAACAAAGCGGCAATTTTAGCAATCGGAAAACCAGTGGCTTTACTGGCCAAGGCTGAAGAGCGGGAGACCCGCGGATTCATTTCAATAACCACCAGGCGTCCGTCTTCGGGATTAATGGCAAATTGAATGTTGGAACCGCCGGTCTCAACACCAATGGCCCGGATGATGGCAATGCCGGCATTGCGCATATTCTGATATTCTTTGTCGGTTAAGGTCTGAGCCGGCGCCACTGTAATGCTGTCACCGGTATGCACACCCATGGCATCAAAATTTTCAATGGAACAGATGATCACCACATTGTCTTTCCGGTCACGCATGACTTCCAGCTCAAATTCTTTCCAACCGGTCACGGATTCTTCAATTAGAATTTCATGGATCAAGCTGTTTTCCAAACCCAGGGCGGCAATTTTACGAAATTCTTCTTCATTGTCCGCCACGCCGCCGCCGGTGCCGCCCAATGTAAAGGACGGACGGATAATGACCGGGTAACCGATCTTTCGGGCTACTTGAACCGCCTCTTCCAGTTCCCGAGCCAAGCCGCTTTGGGGCAGATCCAGGCCCAAGCTTAAAATCACTTGTTTGAATTTCTCGCGGTCTTCACCGCGATGAATGGCCTCAATATTCAGACCAATCATTTCCACGTTGTATTTTTCGAAAGTCCCCCGATTGTGGGTCTCCACCGCAGTATTTAATCCGGTCTGCCCGCCCAAGGTCGGCAATACGGCATCCGGTCTTTCCTTCTCAATGATTTTTTCTAAAATTTCCGGTGTAATCGGTTCAATATAGGTATGATCCGCCATTTCCGGATCTGTCATAATAGTGGCCGGATTAGAATTGATCAGCACTATTTCATAGCCTTCAGCTTTAAGTGCTTTACAAGCTTGGGTACCTGAATAATCAAACTCACACGCTTGTCCAATCACAATCGGACCGGAACCGATAATCAATATTTTCTTAATATCCGTGCGTTTGGGCATGTTATCAAATCCTTTACTGTAGGGAACGGTCGCGACCGTTCCCTACTTTTCCATCATATTAATAAACCGATCAAACAGCGGCGCTGCATCATGCGGTCCGGGCGAGGCTTCCGGATGATACTGCACTGAAAAAACCGGATGTTTTTTATGCCGCATCCCTTCCAGGGTCATATCATTCATATTAACATGTGTTACTTCCACATCCTGGGGCAGGCTCTTTTCTTCCACACAAAAACCATGATTTTGCGAGGTAATGCTGATCTTACCGGTGGCCAGCTCCTTGACCGGATGATTAACACCCCGGTGTCCGAATTTGAGTTTTACGGTTTTTCCGCCATACGCCAATCCCATAATCTGATGACCCAGACAAATACCAAACATCGGGACTTTGCCAATCAATTCGCGTACGGTTTCGATCGCATACGTCACTGCTGCCGGATCACCAGGTCCATTGGAAACCATGATCCCGTCCGGATTGTCCGCTAAAATATCTTTGGCTGACATAGAGGCCGGCACTACCCGGACCTGACAGCCCCGGTTGGCGAGTTCCTGCATGATATTATATTTCACACCATAATCAATAAGTGTCACAGTATATTTTTTTTCTTTAGGCGCGGCATAATCACACGGTTGCTCGCACGTCACTTTTCCCACCAAGTCCTGGCCGGCCATGTGGGGCGCTGCTTTGGCTTTTTCCTGCAAGGCTGCCATGGATTCATCATTGGTAGTGAGCACTCCGTTCATACTGCCTGCCTCACGAATATGGCGGGTCAAGGCTCTGGTATCAATTCCCTGAATACCGCTAATATTGTTTTTCTCAAGCCAATCCCCTAAAGTACCTTGGGAACGAAAATTGGAAGGCCAGGTGCAGAGTTCACGCACAATAAAACCGGTCACCTGAATTTTTTTGGATTCCATATCCGCTTCATTCACACCATAATTACCAATCAGAGGATAGGTCATATTCACAATCTGGCCGCAATAAGAAGGATCCGTTAATACTTCTTGGTACCCGGCCATTCCGGTATTGAATACCACTTCTGCTATGATTTCGCCCTGGGCGCCAAAAGATTTCCCTTTAAAATACCGGCCGTCTTCCAAAACCAATAATGCGTCCAATTTATTCACCTTTTAATGATTGTCGTAGGGACGGGTTCGCGACTCATCACAACATCATCTCAAATCAGGGAAACCCATCCCTACAGTATAATTTTCCACAAAATTCTTGATAATATAACACAATTCGACCTAATTTCAATACCTATTTTTGGGGTTGAAAATAAGGAAATATCGGTCGATAATTATGTATTAGAAGAGAATACAGGAGTCAGAAATCAGAACAAAGCCTGCACTTGCATAGTACCAAAATATTATCGCTTTTCCCTTCCGGCTCCCTACTCCTGAATTCTGTATTTTTATGCTGCATTGGCATTGGTGCGTGCGGGTTTACGCCATTGCCAGAGGTCTTTCCGATCCACTTTAAGACCCAGGAAATCCAGCACATCCAGATAGGCGCCCAGTTGCGAACTGCGCAAGAGCGGCGATATCCACAAACGCTGCTCGCCAAAGGGAGTAGCTTGAATATTGTCAAGCTTCTTCCCAATGGGACGGCCTTGCAGGATTTGCATGGTTCGCATGAGTGAATTGATTGTATTGACGGATTGCACGAGCTGTTCTTTTTGATATTCGGCTTCGGATAATTTATTTTCCATGAGCAAGCTTTGTATGTATTCTCGTTGCAATTGAAGACGATCAATTACGCTTTCCATAAAATACCCGGCATTGGTTTTATCCGGTTGTTGGCTGAAACGGATATAGTCTTGCCGCAAGGTGCTGCCGGAGGTAACAAGTTGTTCGGCCATATCCGACTGAACAGTCGCTTGCATTAATTGTGCTTGCAGATATTGCACTGGATGGCGTTTTAACCAGAAGCCATGCCAGCCCCGGGTCAGGCCCACAGGCAGCGCCCTTGAGAATCTGAGTATGTTCTTTAAAATTCTTTGCGGCAACTGCTGATAACGTACTGTGGTTTGCAGTGTAGGCAAGGCAGGATCAATTTCTTGCAAAATCTCATTATGGCAACGCATAGCCTGGGTCCAAACCGCGATATCAAAGAGAAAGCGGTCCAGTTTTCCGGCGTTTTGTTGATTAACCAACACTTGCGGAACAAAGATGTCGAGCTTTCCGTTTTCATATCTATAAGATCCAAACGCACTTCCCCGCGTTTGAATGCGAATATGTTCAGGATTGAGCTGTCGGGCAGAAATTGCGTCCGGCAGCACCAGTTGGTATTTCCGAACTTGCGAAATGGTTGCAGTATCTGCGCCTGATTTTGCTCTCAGGTTGCGTATTGAAAGATACAGGTATCCCGCGACTTTTACCAACCCTAAGACAACACCGCCAAACAGGCGCAAGGGTCTCAACCAGGGTCTGAGTTGCAAACGCGGTGTCATTAAAAATTGAATTAATTTAAACATCACAGGTCTGGTTTCCAAAAGCGAACGATTGATCTGACGATCAGGAATTTCGGTTGTTACTTCCTGTACAACTTCAATAGGCTCCGGCGTTTGTTTTGTTTTCAATATCCGGTTGGTCAAGGCATGCGATCCCAAACCGATAATTACCAGCACTACGATTCCGGCCCACAAACCCGGTGCGGCCAAAGTGAGCAAGAGATTGAACGCAGCCAAGCCAAAGGCAATGCCCACCTTGATCCAATCTTCCCGGCTGAAATCTTGGTAGGCTTTTTTAACATTTCCAGATATCAAGGCTTTCCAACCTGCCGCGGTTTTGGGGAAAAGGTGTTCCAGAAAAAATGCGCCCCAGCCGGCTTGAATGAATAGGAGCGCGAGGGAGAGCGGGTCATGATAGCCGGTCCAAATCGCGATACTCACAGCCGGCAGTCCGCCCAGACCCATGGGCACAGCTTCAATGGCCCAGGCCCAGCGATTATATGTATCCGCGCTCAGCCGGCCCCAGCGCTCAACTAATAATGCTTTGAGCCAGGGCATGTATCCTCCGATGGCATCCGGATCATCCACATCCGTATCTGTCAACGGATGTGTAAAGTTATAAATACTACGCATATAATCTGATGCCATATCCAGGGTACCCTTATCAAGGATACCCCCACACTCATATTCATAGCCATCCGCATTGACTTTGGTCAATGGTTCTGTTTTTTCACTTTTAAGTTCAATTAAATATTCTTTAAAACTTTGCAGTCTAGGTGAACTAAATTGTATTGCTAAAAATTCAAATATTTCTGTTTCTGAAAGATACACATCTTTCTCTTCGGCCTTTGCGATTATTTCAGCCTGTGCCCTAAATACATCAGCATATCGCACACGACTGGCTTCCTTTCCCACGAACATCTGATTCCGATATATAAAACTTGTCAACCGAGCAGTTTCCGCCCCCTCCAACAAACCTTTATACACATCATACCTTCTCAACGTCCTAGCTAATGTATTAACAGCAGTCTCAACATATTCCGGCTGCTTATACTTAATAAATATCCTAGGTACGAAGACATTGATTACGGTATCTTCAATATCCCGGCGAACCTCTGAATCAAAGGAAAGCAGCAATTGACCTGCCAACAGCTGAATGTCTTTTGACCCTTCTCGATTCCTATCGATTAGAATTTTTTGAAACTCAGGTTTGATGGTTTCCCATTGCTCTCTATCCTTTTGCATCATACTAATAATATTCCGTTTTAGTTGGGCAATCTCACCGGCCGAAAGCTTATCCCCCATTATAATATCCAGCAATCCAAACAATTGGTCCGGATCAAGCTGGCGTAAAATTCGGCGTAATTTAATGTATTCTCGTGCTTTTTGGGCGGCATTCTCCGTCAAAACTGGTAATTTTCCGCGAAAACGCACTAATAATTGTAATACTCTTCTCATTTCGCTCAGTTTGTTCTTGGAAAAGGTATCTTGGATAACACCAAGTAAACGCCCATGATACTGCTCATCACTATCAGAACCATTGTGTTTGGGTAGATAGTCCACCAGATCAGACAATTCCGCGGTTCGACGCAGGCACTTAGTAAAAATAGCTGTTTTTATATCATCTAACCTACTGGCAGAGATACTTTTATCCAATATATTGGCAGGAATATTTTCAAGATACCCCAGAATGCGAATGATACGGCTTGTGTTTCGGTATGAATTAATCGCCATTACTTGAACAGTATCCCGAATACTGTTTTTTTCCAGCAATCTTATAAGCTCTTGTTTTTCAACCCCGCTGCTATGATCAGCATACAAATATTTGTCCAGGAGTCTTTCAATAGATTCCGGTCCGTGCTGAGCCAATATTTTTTCAATGGCTTTCATGCTTAGTGGTGAATAAAGTACTTTTAAAATAATATCCAGTGATATGCCGTCTTGCCGCTTTTCTTCAGCAAGCGCGTGAACCTTGATCAGCCAGGCACGTTTTTGCCAAAGTTTATCAATGCCAAGCAACTTCTGCGAGTCTTCTATTTTCTGAGTCTCAAACCAAGGTTCCCCCTGGTACTGAAGCGCGGCAAAAATATCCCGGGCAAAATCCGTTGATAACAAGTGTGACTTTCTCTCAATAGCTGTTTGTATATCATTGCTTTGTTGTCCAGATAACATTCCGGCTTTAGTAAAATCACTAATAATTTGATGCAATTGTGTTTTTCTGCGATCATGGATAATCTGCTGGATATTTGCGCGGAGTGTTTTTTTATCAATATCAACAAACAAATCCAGGTGGGTCCTGATCTCTTTTTTTGTTAAAGCGCTGCTTAAGATAATCGCAATATTTGTGGAAATTAATTCCGTTGCGCTTAAAAGAGGCAGTATTTCTTTTATCTCTTCCCAGGGACGCGCCGAACTATAACATTTTGCAAAATCAGTTTGGCTGATATTATATTTTCTCATTAGTTTTACATATTTTTTTAAATATTTTCGGGATGTTTTTCTATTATTAATTATTATTCTCAGTGTCGAACCTGTGATTTTATATCCGCTTGCCGCTAAGCTGTTCACATACTCCCAAACCCAAGCATTTTCGCATAAACGCGAAACACTTATATTTTGCATTTGTTTTTGCTCATAAGGCGTAAAAAATTCAACTCCCTCCTCCTTACTGATATGCTTTGCGAGAATTCGGACAAATGCTTCAGGTGTGCGCTTTATTAAGGGAATGGCATCCAGGGTCCCACAAAAAGCTTTTATGTCAATCCACTGCGAACGCATGAGCTCCAACACCAGTTTCTGTTGCGGCTCCGGCAGCTCCATCAAAACCCTGCGGGCGGAAAAGCCAAGCCCGGCGGCCCTGGCAGCTGAATCAACCGGGCTTTTTCTGGCCACCCTATGCAACCGCACTGCTTGTTCCACCACTTCCGGTTTAAAATTTCGACCCAGTAGCATTTCCCATAACCGCGCAGAGGAAAGCCGCCTGGCAGTCTTCCGCGCATTGGCTCTTATTTTATTAATCGCCGCCAGACAAGCATCAACTGCGACGGATACGGGCTGCCCAAAATAGCGATGCTCTTGATTAACCAGCAAAATATTGAATCTATTGTTTTTCGTGTCATAATCGGCTATCCTAAACTCCCGAATCATGCTGCGTTTATCATCCTTGAATTCAACCCAAAAATGGGGTTCATTGTTCCTTGTTTCACAAACCAGGATTTTACCTTCCATGCCCTGACCTTGTTGACCGCTATGCGTCCATTGAAAAATCTTGCCGTTGACTTGACGAATGATAGCATTGCCTGCGTATATACCGAAGGATAACCGGTGAAGTTCGGGCGCAGTTTCAAAATAATCTTCCCAATCCACATGCTGTGATTGTATCAGCATATCAGCAATATACTCCCAGCCCAGCCGGTAATGAATCTCCAAATTACCTGTCATTTTATTTCTCTTATACAAGTCAATCTGATACGTACGATATCTTATCCCGCCATCCTTTTCCGATCGGATTTTTATCTCAATCACATGATTATTTACCACCTGCGCACCATCAAGATAAACATCCCAGCCGGCTTCCACGCTCCCGAGCAGTGAAGCCTGATACTGCGATCCATGGTAAATAGCACCGTCTTCTTCCGTTTTACCCAGATAATGATTCTCGTAGCCTGGCAAAACAACCGGCCGGCCATTGGGTGTGTTTCGGGCTATGAGTTTTTTGGCCTTCTTGTAATTAATCAGATTGCCCAATTTATCCAAGCCCGTGGCTGTGGTCAGGGAGATCAGGCCGCCTTGCGCAAGCGGGGTCTCCTTCGATCTTAGGGAATAACGCAATTCAGCCATACAGCGGCCGGGGAGGGATACCGGGACTTTTCGCACGACTTTATTAGCACTTATTTCCAACCCTGGATTTTTACGCAACCGGCGAACATGCCAGGCAAAGGCAATTACATATTCCGCAAATCCTTTTTCAATCAATTTCCTCCAAATATCGCTCCGTTCAAGTACTGGACCGGCTGTTTTCTGCATTGCGGTATTCATAGCCGTTAAGCAGGATTCCAACTGTTTACGTATATCCCGGGTTGAGGAAAAAATAGTATCAGCAACATGTGAATTCAGATATACATTATGGTAATACTGCTTTTC
Organism: bacterium; assembly: GCA_023139775.1. GTDB lineage: Bacteria > Oederibacteriota > JAAXVQ01 > JAAXVQ01 > JAUVAV01 > JAGLMY01. The sequence goes on along the minus strand of JAGLMY010000112.1, from coordinate 29,753 downwards.
ATCCATAAAACGCAATCCAAAGAAGCCGCCTTCGATATGGCGCGGAGTAACTTCAAACCTGCGCACTATGCGTCTGGCGCCTTTGGTTAATTCTATCCCCAGCCTTGGACCATGGGGACCAAGCTCACAAGCAATAATTTTTCCTTCCCACCCGGTCTCATAAGATTCCGGCAACACCTGCCAAGAGTATAGGACACCACGAATCAACTTAAGTAAAATATTGCAATTCAAATTACTCAACCTAAGGCCTATAATATCCGTTCGTGCTTGCAAATAGCTTTGCCAATCAATATTTTCCGGTTGAGACAGCATATCGGTTATATATTCCCAACCTAAACGTGTATATCTTCTTAAAGTACCTGTACTTTTATTAATTCGAAGCACATCAAATTGATAAGGCCGATAGATTTTTTTGCCGTCTTTTTCCAACCGCATCTGCACTTCGAAAATATGATCATTTAGGGCTGTGACTCGATTCACATATACATCCCAATCCGTTTCCATTGTCCTAAGCCCGGGGGCGTTTACTCCATGTTTCAGATAAACCTGCCCGCTTGAATCGCTTTTGCCAATATAGGTATTGGCATATTCCAAAAAGTTTTTTCGTCCACTGGCGAGCAGTTGTCTCATATGTTCGGGATCTAATATTTCAAGCATTTTATCCACTCCGGATAAACTGGAAATGGCAGCCAGAGTACAATGCTCCGCCCCGCCAGGCGCGCGTGTTATTGAATATTGAAGCTCCGCCATTTTTGAGCCGTTATACTCAACAATTTGTCTCTTGGTTATTTCCGGCTTTCTGATAAAATCGGAAAAAGTCTTTTTTTCATGGACTTTACCAATAACAGAATGCGCAGCCTGCGCCGCAACAGCAGCAACCAGCGGTGAATATCCCAGCTTAACCAATTGAGTTCGAAGTTGCGTAATCCGAGTCATTGTCAAAAGTTCCGAAGAAAGTTCTCCAAGTTGGGCCATGGCTTTTTCTACATTTTCAGCAAAGGTGTCATGGGCCAAATAAACCTCGGGAATCAAACGTTTATATATCTCAATACCCCGGTAAAAATATTTTTCGCCGGCCAGCTGGATGGCATGTGTTGCCTCGTCCTCATTTTTCCGGATTATTTTAAAATTCCTGTATTTTACCCGATTCCCTTTTTTGAACTCAAGCCATATACTTGGCACATTGTCGTCCAACTCACAGCGCACAATCCGAGCATCCCACCCAATTTCTGTTCCGCCAAGCAGAGCCCAGATATAATTTTCACCGTGAATCTTTTTCGCCAAGGTTAGACTCTGCAATCTGCCTAAACTGACATCCTCAAGCTGCCGAAGTTTCTGAAAGTAATCGCTCCAGTCAACATCTGCGGATTCCGCCAGCATATCGGCAATATAGTCCCAACCTAAGCGATAGTGAATAGCAAGCCTTTTATTTTGTTTATTTATTTTCAGGGTATCTATTTGAAAAACACGATACTCTGTTTGCCCGTGTTTTTCAAATCTCAGCTTGAGTTCAATGACATGATCATTACATACCCGGGCGTTTTCAAGATAGCCTTTCCATCTCTCTTCCCTAATCCCCAGCAATGATAAATGAGTATCTGAATCAAACCAATTTTTCCCATTCTCATCTGTACGGCCAATGTAAGTGTTTTCATATTCCGGGATTAAGCGGGGCTCACTGTCAGTAAGATGCTTGTCAATTGCAGCTTGAGCTGTTCTTAAGTCAAGCAGATCCCAGAGCTTGCTGGACAAGCTTGTTATGGCAAGCAGTCTTTTACTTCGTCCGGCACCCGGAAGGGTCTGTCTTTGATAATAAGCTGTTGCGTCTCTGTATTTTGCCAATTTTAGGTTCTGCTTTTGCGCGGTTATCAGCGCTTCCTCCAACTCAACAGGCTCCTCCAACATCACAGCGCCGGTTTCTCCCATCTGAGCCCGGTGTCCGGCCAAGTGTATAGCCACCTCATCAAAACCCCGATCTGCGAGGAAAGACGCAAGCTCTGATTTTACCGGATTATCCTCAATAGCGCGCAAGCACGCATCCACTTGCGATAAAATCGCGCTATTTTTATTCAATAGATACTCAACTATGCTCTTGCTCAGATACACTCCATAATAATATTGCTTTTCCTCCACCAAGCTAATATTAAGCAGTTCGCTACCTGGATATTTATCTGTGATTTCAAAGGTCCGAATCTTGGTTCGCCCTGCTTTTTCACACTTGATCTGCAAACGCGGTCTGCTTCCCGGCAGCACGGAATTCAATGTTACTTTCCAATCCGGACTCTTCTCCCCAATCAGTGACCATCTAAATTTTGTATCGCCGTAAGCTCGTTCAACTCTCTGGGTGATCGAGTCACCAATAAGCAAACCTTCAAGTTCAGGCATGCCGCGCAAATATTTATTCAAAACGGCACAACTTGTTTGTGACAACATGTCCATGATATAGTCCAAACCCAGTTGCGGGAGTATTTCCAAGGCCTGGATCCGCTTATTAAACCGCTGGGTGTCAATTTGAAAGGTATGCCGGCGTATTTGCCCCTGCTTCTCCAGGCGCACTTCTAAAGTAATTACGTGATTATTTTGCACGCGGGCCTCTGTGATGTAAGTATCCCAACCTGCGTCCCCTTTACCTAAAGCGGAAAAGGTATGGCCCTTTTTAAGAAAAATTTCTCCTTCCGGACCTGTTTGACCCAAATAAATATTTTTATAATCATCGAGTTTCCGGGTTCCACCGGATCGCAAACTCTGCCTAATCCTTTTTTTTGCCTCTTTCGGCTTAAGCAATTCAAGCAGCTTATCAACACCTTCAGGCAGAGAGATGGCAACAAGCTCGGCGGTATCAGACTGGTTGGTTTTTTTGTAATAAACTTCCGCCATCTTTTTATAAGTAAGTTTTAGGACTTTTTTAGCAGTTCCTTTAACCTGGTTGGCAAAAATTCTATAAATGGGAATTCGATTACGCTGGACCCGGTTTTTTTTCCAGGCCTGTAATGCCAACTCTGCCACTAACAGATCACAACCCTGGCTGATTAATAGCTTACGCGGATCAATTTCCCCTGCCAGAATCGCCGCCCGCTGTTCCTGCAAGGCTGATATGCTCTTGCTCATTTCCGAATGTACATCCCGCTCATCTGAAAAAAGATAGTCTGCGACCCGCTGGTTTAATAAAACACCGTAATAATATTGCTGTTCAACCGCGACTTTAATATCAAAACATTTTTCCTTTTCACGCCATCCATCGATTCTAAAATGCCTGATTTTTATCCGATCCCCTTTTTTAAAAAGCACTGTCAAGCGCGGTGCTCCGCGCACATATTTGCAGCCTTGCAGGCGGGCCTCCCAGCCTGATTCCCTCTCACCAATAAGATGCCAATGAAAGATTTCCCCCCGCACATTCACGCTTAACTTGCGAATATTAAGGATTCCCAAAGAGACACCCTTCAAATCCGGCAGAGACTCCAAATAGGTTTCCCAACCGGCATTTCCCGGCCCCGTTAAAAGATCCGCCACATACTGCAATCCCAACCGGTATTCCATTTCCAAAGCCCCGGTGCTTTTATTAACGCGCTTGGTATCTATCTGAAAGCTATGGGTGATTTCTTCTTCATCCTTTTTTGCCAAAAAACTCACTTCAATAACATGATCATTAATACATTTGGCTTTGCGCAGAAAGACATCCCAGCCAGGTTCATGTTTTCTGACAGGTGAAATGGCCACCTTGCCAAACAAGTGTATACCGCCTGTTTTATTTGTCTGCCCGATATACAGATCATCTCCATAATCTTTTTCCCATAAACGCCCAGTAGCCCCATTTGCCGGCAATGCCGCTGCCTGGGGATCAAGTAATTCACTCATGACTTTAATCCCTCTGGGTTCAGCTATGGATGCTAATTGTTTTCGCGGCGAATCCGCCGCCTGCACATAAGACAATTCGGCGGCAATCGTCTTGCTGAGCTTAAAATGCTTATGTTCATCCGGTTTTTCCAATATTTCCTTTTTCAACTCACTTTCCAGCCGGCCGTTTTCTGTCCGGCCGAAGAGATATGCCTCCAGCGCCACCTCCACGACCAGGGGATCAAATCCATATTTTTCGAACTGCGCATAAAAAAGCCTATCCCGCTTGTCTGGAACAGCTTTCAATCCAATTTCCCGGATGTATTCACTGCAGGCTTGAACTTCCGCTTCCAAATTTCTATTTTTACTAAAAAGCTGACGGCACACATTTTTATCCAAATAAATGCCATGCAAGTACTGCCGCTCTGCCACTAATTGAATATCAAAAACCTGTTCACGCTGACGCCGGCCGCGAATCGCAAAACGTCTGAATTTGACTCTGGGGCCTCTGGTTAATTTCACCTCAATAAACGGCGTATCTTGTTCATAACCATAATCAACAATGTGATTCTCCCAGCCATCTTCATTCTCCCCTGACAAATGCAATGCAAAATCTTTACCATTGGCCCGGACATTCACTTTTCCTTTTTTTAACTCGCCAAAAGTCAAACCCCTTAAATCAGGCTTCTTCTCCATAAATGCCGGCCAATCGACATCTTCTGCCTGCTGAATCATTTCAATCACACAGTGCAAGGCCAAGCGGTCATGAATCTCAAAAAAACCTGTTTTTTCATTCACCAGCAGCATATCGATTTGAAAGCGGCGTATCTTTGTCGCTCCATTTTTTTCCAAGCGAATGTCGAACTCCATGACTTGATCATTCAGTATCCGTATTTTTTTTAGGTATACTTTCCAGCCCGCCCCTTTGCTGCCCAAAGCCGGGAATTTCTTTCCCGCGCGAATTGTCACAGCACCATTCACATCTGTATCACCAATATATTGTCCAACTGTTGATTCAGTTGATCTAAATAAGTGCTTATCCGGGTTGCCGGAAACCTTTGCATACAATTTTTGCTTATTCTTCGCCAGCAATAATTCCTGCAATTTCTCCCTGCCTGTTTTTCCAGTCAGATGATTGATTTCCGCGTCTCGCTTGAGTGGGAGTGATTTATCTGAATACTTCCCCGCCAAACCTTCCGGTTTCATCTCTGCATTACGCATATAGGTATCCGCTTTTTCCATCATACTGGCAAGCCAGGGCGGCCATTGAACATCCGGCAGAAATATATCTGTTCCCTCTATTTGGACCACACCCATTTGCGGCAAATATTTTCCTGGCCAGTCCTTTAACTCAGCACCTATGGCATGAATCCGTGTCTGCCATTCAGCTATAAGCTGCTTACAGCGATCCAACCACGTGACCAGCACAAATAAAATGCTCCGCGCCGGATATAGCGCGTCAATCTCGCGCAGATTCATTTCCGCCCATAACCCGGCCGGCACTGCATCCAATTTGGCCCGCACTGCTGCTGCTTTGCCCTGCCCTACAAAAACCAGCTTTTCCTGCTTAAATTCCGCCACTTGCAGGGCTTCTGCCTCAATGATTGGCAAAGACCGGTTGCCCGGTGTGCACACTACCAGCATTTCCTGCCCACCTGGAGCTTGCACCCAAAAACTTATGGTTTGATTGGGATGAATTTTTATTTTACCGGTCACCAATAGGTCCGGGTAATCTGCCATGGCTTCCTGCACACGCCTCGCCAGTCCAGCTCCTAGTTTATTTCTTAAAAAGTGATACATTGCGGTCATGGCAGTTAAGATCAAATCCGCCAGGCGCGAGAATGTGCGTTCGCGTTCATCTAAGTCTGTGGCTTCATCAGGAATCTTATTGGGATCCGCCATTTTAGGCAGCAAGGGTTCTAAGGTGAAAACCTTTTGGTTTTGGGAGAGCAGCTTTTCCAAAGGAGTTTGCCGGTTTCGCAGCAAACTGAAATAGGGATTTACCACATCCTGTTCTGTTATTTTTGGTTTAATGGAAATATACGACACACCCTGCGCTTCTAAAGCAGCCAACACATGTTCAGTATGATATCCGCCGGTTACTAAAACCGCTATTTTGGTATTGTGCTTTTGCAGGCGGGCCAGCGTGTTTTTCGCCAACTGCTCGGAACGTTGGTCTGCCACCCGGTAAAAATCCACAGCCGCGTCGAGATACCCGTCCAACACAAACACTTCCGGATCAATTTCAACATCATCTTCTGTGTTCTGCTGCCAAATAAAATCCACAAAGGTTTGTACTTGGAACGCCTGGCGTTCTTGGCGAAAAACTGCCAATTCCTCCGGACTGACGGAAATACTGAGCAGCTTTTCAATAATATCCAGCCGCTTAAGCTGCGCATCCAAATCCCGCTGAATCTTATTGGTGTAAAAATACTCGCGGATGATTTGATCCAGACGATCAATCTCCTGGAACAAATCATCCGCCTCAATCTGCAACGGAAATACGGCATCATGACTCTGGCTGTACGCTATAAAATTCGGGAACGGATTCAGATCCAGTTTTAGTTTTTTGGCATACTTACGCAGCCCACGACAATATTTAAGCGCGCTAACGCGCCCCTCCCGGTAAGCCACTCGTTTTTTATCAAAGGCCAGTAAGGTGGAAGAATATATTTGCGGCTTAAAAATATTTAAATTATCCCGCAAATCCAGACAATAACCCTGGCCTTCATCAGTGAGAATAAATTCCACGGAGCGTTTGTTTAGCGCATACAGTTCCGCGGTCTCAATGCCTTCCAAAGCCATAGGAAACTCACTGGTAATGGCATAGTATTCCGCTCCTGATAACTTGCCCTGCCGGACAAAATAATCACTCACATCATCCCGCACTTTTTTAATGGGAAAAGAACGCAGCTTAGTAGTATTGATCGGCAAGGAGGCACCTTCCACCGCCAGCAAGCGCAAATTATGTTTCCGGGCCAACTCGTGGATAATACCCGCAATATTTTTTTGCACCTCATAATTGCAATGCAAATCCTGTATATGCACCACCATTTTCTCACCATGCTGCCAAGCATGTTTCGTGGTCCCAAATTTTTTCGGAATCTCCAGCAAACGTTGGTTGAATAGAATGGTATGCATCCCGGAATAATTTTGCACTTCCAAAGCCCAGGTCAAATAGGGAAAGATAAAGGTTAGAATGACTAACAAAGATATGGTTTTCACCCAGATACAACGGCTGGGGTGATGCCATTGTTTAATAGATATATGTGACATTTAATAAATATATCATAATAACTATACCAGTTCAATAAAACGGTTTAATTATATGTTTATTTTTAAATATTAAAACAGGTTGGGTTTCGTTTTGAAACACTAGGTGTGTTTTTGTTTTAGAGACGTACGATCGTACGTCTCTACTTATTATTCGCGTATTTTTCAACAAAATTATTTATATATGAATTTCTTACACGCTGTAATCGCATTTTTATATCTTCCAGGAACTGCTCCGCGCTGCTCTGCTGACCCGACATCCGTTTGGATAAGGCCAATAGTTCTGCCTGGTCCTGAGGCAAAGAATGGATTTGCTGATCTTCCAATATTTGCAAATAATGCTCAACCCTTCGAATATAGCTATAATCTTCTTTTAATTGTTCTGCCAATTGACTATCCAGTATCCCGGCTTCTTCCAAATTGCCCAACGCTTTCAGGGTGTTCCCATGCAAAATATCCGGATTTTCTTTGGCATGTATCAATTGCAATCCCTGGACCATAAACTCAATATCCCGCAGACCACCTAATCCGCTTTTCACATCCATGACCGGTTGAAAATGATTTTTTTGCTTTAAAGCTATGGAACGTATTTTTTCCACTGACTCCACAATAGCCTTGGCATCATGCTGCGCGGTCAACAAAGGGCGTACTTGTTCCAAAAATTGATATCCCAATTGCAGGTTGCCGGCTACCGGACGCATTTTCAATAAGGCTTGAATCTCACTAAGCGCTGCAGAGGTTTTATAATAGTGCAGCAAATTACTTAAGGAAGGAATGAGCGGCCCTTTGATTCCATAGGGACGCAAACGCAAATCCACCCGGTAGATGTATCCTTCTTCTGTGTATTGGGACAAATATCCCCGAACGCTTTCCATGGCCGGCACATACGGATCTTCACCAATCTCCTGAGCCGTCTGATTGCGAAGAACAGTAATCGAATCATCGCACAATCCCACCAAATCAATGTCAGAACTGTAATTCAATTCCCGGCCGCCCAATTTACCAAATGCCAAAATGCAAAAATGTTTTTCCCAAGCTTGCCATGGGGCCGGTGTTACTTTGCCGGCCTCGCGCAATCCTTCCCAACTTCGCTCCAACACAGTTTGAATTAAGGTCTCCGCTAAATTGGAAAGCTCACGCGTTATCTCTGGGAGCGAGGCATGCAGCGCAATATCCCGGGTACCAATGCGCAGAAATTCCCGCCGCCGGTAACGGCGCAACGCATTCAACCAATCTTGCTCATTCGGATATTTTTCTCTCACCTGCAGCAAATCCAAGGTATGGTCCCGGCAGTCCCGAATATGGCGCAGTTTTTTAGGATCAGTTACCCACTTAAAAAAGTCCGGATTCCTGGCCAAGGTATTGGATAAAAACTGACTGCTGGAAAAAATCTTTAGCAGTATTTCCAAGCGCATGGGCTGGGAACGCAAGGTCTCAAAATGCGCTTGCGGATCAGGCAAGGCGTGTACAAAATGTTCCCAATTGTTTAGGGCCATGTCCGGATCCGGTGTAAAGTGCAGACTATCACAAGCCAAAATAGCCAAACGGGCAAATTGATCACGCTGTCCGGCATCTCCTGCCAGGCGGCGCAAATTAGTAAACGCGCGTTCTGTGTTCTGAAAACCTGAAACAGCCAGTATCTTGTTTCGCAATTCCCGGGCAATGTTGTCGGATAAAATTAAATCCGCCACATTTCCAACATCAGCAGCAGGCAGGGAGTCACGTCCAAAATGGCGATCTACAAAAGCACGCACTGCCGCGGTTCGCGTCTCAAATTCCAGATATAGCTGCTGCCCCGGATCCAAGCCCTCACCTGCCAAAACGGTATAGCCCATGCGTCTGGCCAGATGCGAATACTCGTCCGTTCCTTTGGGCGGCAGAAAGAGATCCTGGGCCGAGCCGCGCAGCATGCGCAACCCATTGATCAATTGACGCAGGAAATTATACGCGGCAGCAAGGGCTTGGAATTCCACTTCCTGCAAAACCCCGGCCTCTTTTAGCCCCAGCAAGGCTTGATGAATGCGCGGTGTACGCAGCGCAATTTTATCCTGTCCGTACATAACCTGTAATATCTGCACATCATATTCCAAATCCACCAGCGCGCCCGGACTGAATTTGGCATTTAATTTACCGCCTTGGGTTTTTTCTTTGAACTGCCGGACACGAAATTCACGCAAATCATTAAATCGGATACTTTTACCCGCATAGATATACTCGTCCCGCAAGCGCTCAATTTTAGCACCTAATTCCGCGTCCCCGCCCACGGCGCGCAAACGCACCAGGGCCAAACGTTCGACCGCGTGCGCCGGTCCCTGCGGATCATAATAATTACAATAATTTTCCAGACTGCAGGCCAAGGATCCGTCTTCACCATGCGGTCGCAAACGCAGATCAATATTAAAGATCCCTTCGCGTTTGGCCCGGATAAACTTGGCCGTGTTTCTGACCAGGTGCTCAAAAAATTCGGAATTGGCAAGGGAGGTGTCCCCATCGGTTTGGCCGTTGTCGCTGTACACAAACAGCAATTCTATATCTGAAGCATATCCCAAAGCAGCGCCACCGAATTTTCCCAAACCAAGAATTGCGTATTGAGTCTCCAATCCGGCCACAGTCCGTGGCTTGCCAAACCGGTCCACGAGTGCCTCATAATTCAACCGGGCAGCTTTACGGATAATCACTGTTGCCAAATAGGTGAGGTAATCCGATAAAGTCTTGAAATCAGCGCTCGGGGTCAGGATATGATCCAGATCAATCAAGAATATTTCCTGGTCCTTGAATTCATTCAATTGCCGGCATTGCGCTTCCAAGGTGTCGGCTTTTTCCAGCGCTTGTTCCAAGCGGTCCGGCAAGGTCTCCATGGAATCCGCAAAGCGCCGATCCTCAACATGCGGCGCCATCATGGGCAGCAGTGTTTCATACTGCAAGCGGATCATGTCTTCCCAGAGAAAATCACTGGTGCCCAAGAGCTGCGCCAATTCTTGCAGGACTTTGGGACTGGATAACAACTCCACCCATTCTCCCTGTTCCGGCAGCCGCAACACATCTTCCACCAGCTTTTCAAAACGCGAAAGCGCGGCATAGGGATCCGGCGCATTGCCTAAAAAACGAGTGAACTGTTTAGTTATCAAAACCGAGAGCCGCACCTGGTCCAATTCCGCTTGATCAGTCAACTTATTCCCTTTTTGATCAACAAAATCAATCAGATCCTCAATCCGGTTATCCACAGTATTGATACGCACATGCTCAATCGAGATCCCTTTAACAGATAAGGCATTACTCAAGGCATATAAAAATCCGGGCGTGTCCTGCGAAACCACTTTCAAACGCGTAAACGAATCTTGCTCATTTCCAATCTCAATTTCCACCGGATAGAGTATTGGCTGTTCAGCCTGTTGTAGATTTTCCAGACGCCTGGCCACTTTCTCATTCACCTGATGCTTGGCCTCAGCTAAAAATTCTGCAGTTCCTTTTTCCAGCAAGAGAATAATGCCCTTCATCTGTTTGACAAACTCAGCTTGCCAGATTTCCAACTCAAGTTTTGTGTCCAAAGTTCCCGCAAAATGATCAATAATCCGGCGCCGGTTTAAAGGGTCGACTTTGGATTTGAGCGCAGAATAAGGCGAACGCCTTTGCGAACGCAAGGTCTCTGTCGCCGCAACAGCGGCATAGGTATGAATCCCGCCGGAATGAATGTTTAGCCCTAAGCCGGTCATCATGCCCGTAATCAATGCAAATTCCGAAGCATAATCAAAGGCCAGGGCTGTGAACTCAACCCGGTTGTTATGGTGAATATCCAACAGAATCTCAACCGGATTGTCTGAGGAAATTTTCACCAACCCTTTCAGATGACGAACAATCGTATCCTGATCAAAACGATTGAAATAACGATCATCCAGACGATTTAAATGATGTTGTATCAACTCTTCGTCAACCTGTGGGCACAGTTTTTTCAAATCAGCGAATAATGGTTTCAATAGCGAATCCTTATGTAGGGGCGCGATTTATCGCGTTTTGCCAAGGCGGATGGTGCGCCCTAAGATTCTAGGCGCAGGGGCGCCCCTACAATTAAATTATAGACATAGGTCATATTACGATAATCAGGAAAAAGATTGAAGACAATTCGTCGAACCTAAATAAGAATGGTGATAGGAGATCATCTGTAGGGGCGCGATTTATCGCGCCCTGCCAAGGCGAATGGGGCGCCCTAAGATTCTAGGCGTAGGGCCGTGCCCCACAATTAAATTATAGACATAGTAATGCAATCATCGCCATTTATTTTTCAGCGCGTGGAGTTTATCCGCCCAGTCGCCCCGGACCGCAGGGGAATCCCCGGTTTTACGTTGTTCCCGGTTGCCGCGGCTTCCGGACCCTGGTTCCGAACGCAGAGACAGAGCAATTCTACGCCGCTCCAGATCTACTGACAGAACGGTCACGTTAACCGTTTGCTGCACTTTGACCACCTCCCGAGGATCGCGGACAAAATGATTCGCCAATTCACTCACATGCACCAGGCCGTCCTGATGCACACCCACATCCACAAAAGCGCCAAAATCCGCCACATTGGTGACTATCCCCGGCAGCACCATACCTTCCCGCAGGTCAGTGATTTCATGGGCATCTTCTGAAAAAGTAAAAATCTCAAATTGCCGCCTCGGGTCCCGGCCGGGTTTATCCAATTCCTGCAGAATATCTTGCAAGGTTGGAAGCCCCGTCTCTTCCGATACATATTTTTTAACCTCAATTTGATCCCGCATATTTTTATTCTTCAGCAACTCAATTACCGTACAGCCAATATCCCGGGCCATTTTTTCAACCAAGGGATAGCGTTCCGGATGCACCGCGCCGGCATCCAACCCATTATCAGAAGTTGGCACGCGTAAAAATCCGGCAGCTTGTTCGTAAGCCTGGGACCCCAACAGAGGAACCTTTTTCAGATCCTCACGGCTTCCAAAAGCGCCATACTCGTCCCGGTACTGTATAATATTTTGGGCCAAGCGAGCGCCCAGTCCGGAAACATAATTTAAAATTTGCTTACTGGCGGTATTTACATCTACGCCAACTGCATTGACACAACTCATGACCACATCATCCAGACTCTTTTTCAGTGCCCGTTGGTTCACATCATGCTGATACTGTCCAACCCCAATGGACTTGGGATCAATTTTCACCAATTCCGCCAAAGGATCGATCAGACGTCGACCAATCGAAACAGCGCCCCGGACAGTCACATCGTGATCCGGAAATTCTTCTCTGGCAACTGCGGAGGCGGAATAGATGGATGCTCCGCTCTCACTGACCATAACCACCGGAACGGATAAATTCAAATTACGTACAAAAGCCTCGGTTTCCCGGCCGGCTGTTCCATTACCAATAGCAATGGCCTCAATCTCAAACTTCTTGCCCAAAGCGGGAATAATGCGCTCCGCGTCAATACGGCCAGGTTCTCCTGTGGTGGGATAGACTGTGATATTAAATAAAAGTTTGCCTTGCGCATCCAAGCAAACCACTTTACATCCGGTCCTAAAACCAGGATCTATACCCATGACCCGTTTCTGTCCCAAGGGTGCTGCCATTAACAGTTCCCGCATATTTTCCACGAACACACGGATGGCCTGAGCATCCGCTCGTTTCTTCATTTCCACCATCACATCCGCCTGTAACGAAGAGCTCAAGAGTCGTTGATAACTGTCTTCCGCGGCTCTCTCCACCTGTTGTGCGCAGACGTTTTGTTTTTTCACATAGGCGGTTTTTATAATCTGCAAACCGGCGGCTTCTACATTGGTAATTTTGGCTGTTAGAAACCCCTCTTCCCTTCCCCGCCGAATGGCCAGCATACGGTGCGAAGGAATACTCCGCAAGGGTTCTTCCCAATCAAAATAATCTTTGAATTTCCGACCCTCGGTTTCTTTCCCTTTAATTACTTGCGCATGTATTTTACCTTGCGTTAGGTATATCTCACGTAATTGACCGCGAATCACAGCATCTTCACTAACTCGTTCGGCAATAATATCACGCGCTCCCTGCAACGCTTCCTCTATAGCCGCCACTCCTTTTTCCGGATTCACATAAGGTTCAGCCGCGATTTCAGGACTTAAGTCCTCCTGTTGCAAAAGTATTTTCGCCAAAGGTTCCAACCCTTTTTCTCTAGCTACACTGGCGCGGGTTTTGCGTTTAGGTTTGTACGGCAAGTAAATGTCTTCAAGCGTAGCCATAGTTTTGGCTTGCCTAACAGCTTTTTCCAATTCCGGAGTGAGTTCCCCTTGGTTATGCAGGGATTTCAAAACAGCAGTCTGACGTTTTTCCAATTCCAACAGCGCTTCCGCCCGGTCCCGGATCGCACTCACCTGCACCTCGTCTAAGCTGCCGGTCACTTCCTTACGATAACGGGCAATGAACGGAACCGTGGCATCATCTTGCAAGAGCAGGAGTGTGGCCAACACTTGCCTGACATTCAAATTCAATTCTTCCGCAATGGTCATCACGAATTTTTCATTCATCACTTGCTTCATACGACTTCACTACACCTCTGGAAATTATTTTTCCTTCGCTTGTTTGGCGAGCAAACTTTTTTTATCATTGATCGTGTTCATTCTTTTCAGGCGCGGAACCGCTCATACAGTTGATAATCAGTGTTTTCGCTTTCTCAACGTAATTTTTCTTGTCCTTTATCCTTTTTCCTTAACCCAAACATAAAATATTTCAAGCGGTCATTTAAAAAAGAATACTCACTATAATATTCCAACTGATTTCTTTTAAAAAATGATCCTTGCGCGTACGCGTAATTTAATGTGGTTATACGTGTATCAACAGCATACTCTTCCACTTTCATATCTTCAGTTTTCCCCAGAATTCCCACTACCGCGTGAATGCTCATGCCAACGGCAATTCCCTTGCCGGTTACAAATTGTTCCACCTCCGGTAATTGCTTCATAAGCACAATGCCGGGTTTATCTACCCGGGTCACGGCAAATTCACTAAAACTGTTTTCCGGATCTCCCGGATGATAGGTCAAGGTCATAATTTGATACCGATCTTTATTATAAAAATGGGCGTGCCGGCGCCCGTATTCCTCAATAATCTTAATATCCGCAGTGAGTTTGCTTTCCGCACTTGCCGGATCCTGCAGCACAATACCGTGCAAAGATACATCGAGAAAAGAGGGTAAATCCTTTATTTCCAGGATGGATTTGGGTGCAGAGCAACCGGCACTCCAAAACATAAGCGAAAAGAGAAACAGACGCATAAGTAGCCGCATTGCGTACACCGCCAAATCAAAGTAATCCATACCATTTCGCTGCCATTGTCGGGCTTATTCACCCAATATTCAAGCATTCTTTTCATGCCAAGGCATAATTATACAAAAAAAGCCCTGCACCAAGAAGGTGCGGGGCTTTTTTATTCGTAGGGAACGGTCGCGACCGTTCCCTACATGCATTCCGATGGGGGACCGTTCCCTACATGCAAATCAAATATCATAATACAGTGCGAATTCCCATGGATGCGGACGCAGATCCAAAGCCTGCACCTCGTTCTCCATCTTATAATCGATCCAGGTATCCACCACATCCTGCGTAAAAACATCGCCCTTGGTCAAGAAAGCATGGTCTGATGCCAACGCGTTCAAAGCAGCGCGCAAAGAACCCGGTGTTTTGGATACTTGGGCAGCTTCCTCTGCCGGCAAATCATAGATGTTCTTGTCCAGCGGATCACCAGGATGAATCTTGTTCTGAATACCATCCACTGCAGCCATGGCAATGGCAGCAAAGGCCAGATACGGATTGCAGCTCGGATCCGGGCAACGAAACTCAATACGCTTGGCTTTGGGCGAAGTGCTGTACATTGGGATACGCACGGCCGCGCTGCGATTCCGGCTGGAATACGCCAAATTCACAGGAGCTTCAAAACCAGGCACCAGACGTTTATAGGAATTGGTAGTCGGGTTGGTGAATCCCAAAACCGCAGGCGCATGTTTGAGAATACCCCCAATGGCGTACAGTGCATCTTCTGACAATCCGGCATACCCATCACCCGCAAACAGGTTTTTGCCGTCTTTCCACAATGAGAAATGGCAGTGCATGCCGCTGCCGTTATCACTAAAAAGCGGTTTTGGCATAAAGGTTACTGTCTTGTTACTCTGACGGGCAGTATTTTTAACAATGTATTTAAACTTTAACAGATTATCCGCCATTTGAACCAACGGGCTGAATTTGGTGCCGATTTCACATTGTCCGCCTGAAGCCACTTCGTGGTGATGCAGTTCCACATCAATACCGACTTTCCCGAGATTGATTGCCATTTCGCTGCGCAAATCCATAAGCGTATCCATCGGAGGCACCGGGAAATACCCTTCTTTATGACGAATTTTATAACCCAAATTCGGATCTTCTACGCGACCGGTATTCCATTTGCCTTCCACTGAATCAATATGGTAGTACCCTTCATGCGCATTCTGATCAAAACGAATGTCATCAAAAACAAAAAACTCAGGTTCCGGTCCGAAGAAAATCTGATCCGCGATTCCCAATGACTTAATATAGTTCACCGCCTTTTGCGCTACGTGCCGCGGATCACGGGTATAATCTTCACCCGTAATGGGATCACAGATATTACAGATCATAATCAATGTTTTATGTTTCATAAAAGGATCAATGAAGGCTGATTCAGGAACAGGCTTAATCAGCATATCCGACTCATTAATAACCTGCCAGCCGCGAATACTGGAACCATCAAAGCCTTTTCCCTTTTCAAAAACATCCTCATCCACTTCAGATGCCGGATATGTGCAGTGTTGCCATAGTCCTGGAAAATCCATAAAACGTAAATCAACAAACTCCACCTTTTCTTGCTTAATTAATTCCAGTACATCTTTGGCTGTTTTGATCTCACTCATAACAAACCCCCTAAGGTTAATTTCGTAGTACCATTACTTTCACATTTTTTCCAATGCTTTGGTAAGAGCTTTTGGTGTTATCCCGATATACTGCAACATCCATGCCATTTTTTCAGAAACCGTCTAGTCTCAATTATCTACTTGTAAAATAAGTATTTTATTAATAGCACCGTAAAAAAGTGTAAAAATAGTTAATGTCGTTTTGTTACATTTTTGTATACTTTAATAGGTACTAATTGCTTTTTTGTAATACTATTTACTTTTATGCTCTCTGGGATAAATCCCATGCTTTTTAATCTTATAATTGAAAATCCGCTCTGAGAGACCCAGAAACTCCGCGGCTTTTTTCTGGCGGCCGCGGCTTTTTTTCAGCGCATCCACCAAGAGCTCCTTTTCCTTGCTCTCCATAATCTCCAGAAAGATTCCGGTCTGGGGTGTGATATCTGTATCCACCATCTGCAAAGAAGGCGGCAAGTGCTCAGAACGAATAACCCCCTCATTGCAGAGCAGCACGCCGCGTTCTATACAATTCTCCAACTCGCGAATATTGCCAGGCCAGTGATAACTGGTCAGCATCTCAATGGCTGGTGTAGAAATACGCTGAATGGCTTTCTTGTTCTCTTGGGAGAACTTCTCCAGAAAATAATCCGCCAACAACATAATATCGTCTTTACGTTCGCGTAAGAGCGGCATAAATATGGGAAATACATTAATCCGGTAATACAGATCCTCCCGAAACGTCTGTTTCTCTATAGCCACTTCCAGATTTTTATTGGTTGCTACAATCATTCGAACATTGGCTTTAATGGTCTCACGCCCACCCAGACGCTCAAACTCCCGGGTCTGCAGCACGCGCAGCAATTTCACCTGCAGACTCATGGGAAAATCACCAATCTCATCCAAAAATAATGTTCCTCCCTGGGCCCATTCAAAGCGTCCTACTTTTCGTTCCACCGCACCGGTAAAAGCGCCTTTTTCATACCCGAACAGTTCGCTCTCCAGCAGCGTTTCCGGGAAAGCATTGCAGTTTACTTTAACAAAAGGTTTATGTGCCCGAGAACTGTTGTAATGAATAGCATGCGCTACCAATTCTTTGCCGGTTCCGCTCTCACCACGAATCAGCACTGTTGCATTACTTTCCGCCACTTGCTCTATCATGGCATAGACTTCCTGCATGGCATTGGACTTGCCTACCATATTAGTGATCTCAAATTTTTCTTTCAAATCCTGCTTGAGACGAGTATTTTCAGCCTGTAAAGACTGGCGGTCTTTTTCCAAACGCCGGCTCAATTTTACCGCTTGCGCGATCATAGGTACCATTATTTTTAAGAAGGCCAAATCTTCTTCCAATTGATGTCCCGCAGCTATATCTTTATCTACACTGAGCGCACCAATGCTTTTGCCTTCAATTTTAATAGGAACACAAATAAATGCAATGTGACGATCCCCTAAAGAAGAACGGGCGCCGGTTTTGTCCAAGAAACGCGAGTCCTTGCGAATATCCGGAATCACCACCGAACGTCCGGATTGCACCACCTTACCGGTAATTCCCTCACCAACCCGGTACTGTCCCATCTCCTGCGCTTTTTTGCTTAATCCATGAGCCACGGAAATAGACAATAAGCCGGTACGCTCATCCAATAAAGTAATGGTTCCCCGATCCAATTTGAGTTTTTCGGAGAGCATTTTCAGAATCGCACGTAGCATGCCGGCTAAATCCGAGGTTTCCACCATAATCTTGGATGTGGATTGGAGAATTTCAATTTGTTCTTCATGTATGGTTTTTGCCATGGCACTCACCTTTTATGTAATCCGGAAATAAATCATCCCCGAACCCTCACCCTTTATCCCTCTCCCTAAAGGGTAGAGGGAATGCGGTAACCCCGGACTAAAGTCCGGGGATTCCTTGCGTCTATTGAATGAGAGGTATTTTATGTCGGATGTGTATATACAACATTTTTGTATTTGTGTAAACAAATATTACGTTTTTGTTAAATTATTTTCACCTGCTTCCATCCTGCAGTCTCCCTTCCGGGTAGAGACGCACGATCGCGCGTCTCTACTGAAAATTAAATATCAGACTAATTTTATTACCTATACTAGTATCTTCAATATCATCTCTTGCATGACTAAACATATAAAATGTTTCATTTTCATTTTTGGCATCTTTATTGCTTTATATATTTATAGGGGACATCACCAAGACATTGCCAGCCTTGATATACTTTCCCGCTAAGTAATTTTCGAAAGGAAAATTTTCAATGAAATCAAAATTGGGTTATTGGTTCAGAAAATGGGGACTCAAAATTTGTGCCTTATTAATACTCGGTATTCCTTCGATTGCCAAAGCTGCCGAAGGATTGCAGTTATGCGCTGGTGATACCACTTTTATTATGGTCTCAGCTGCCTTTGTCATGCTGATGACTCCGGGCTTAGGCCTTTTCTACGGTGGTATGGTCCGTACGAAGAATGTGCTTGGTACGATAATGCAATCTTTTGCAGTACTCGCTATTATTAGTTTGCAATGGACATTATGGGGATACAGTTTAGCCTTTGGCACAGATATTGGAAACTTTATTGGAGGCTTAAACTATTTAGGGCTTAATGGCGTTGGGCAAGCTCCTGCCGAAGTCGCACCCACTATTCCGCACCTTGCCTTTATGATCTTCCAAGCTATGTTTGCTATTATCACACCTGCTTTGATTGCAGGTTCCCTGGCAGAAAGAATCAAATTCTCTACTTTTACGGTATTTGTCGTGTTATGGGCAACCTTTGTTTATGATCCAATAGCCCATTGGGTTTGGGGTGGTGGATGGCTCGGAGATTTGGGTGCTCTCGATTTTGCCGGTGGAACTGTTGTCCATATTGCTTCAGGCACTTCAGCTCTCGTTGTCACCTTGGTTTTAGGGAAGCGGCGTGGATTTGGTTCAGCTTCACTTTTACCGCATAATCTAACCATGGTTCTTATGGGTACTGCACTTCTTTGGTTTGGCTGGTTTGGTTTCAATGCCGGTTCAGCTTTGGCTGCCAACGGTTTGGCTGTATCTGCTTTTGTGGTTACGAATATTTCAGCTGCCGCAGGTTTGGTTTCCTGGATGTTGCTGGAATGGAAACTACGTGGCAAACCAACTGCCTTAGGTGCTGCTTCCGGTGCTGTGGCCGGCTTGGTCGCCATTACACCTGCTGCTGGTTTTGTTGGTCCTATGGCTGCGATTATTATTGGTGCGCTGGTATCCCCCATTTGTTTTGCTGCTATTCAATTGAAAAACAAACTTGGATATGACGATTCGCTTGATGCGTTTGGTGTTCATGGCGTCGGCGGAACCTGGGGCGCTCTCGCTACCGGATTGTTTGCCAGCACAGCCATTAATGCCGGCGGTGCCAATGGTCTTTTTTACGGCAATCCAGGCCAGCTGTGGATCCAGTTTATTGCAGTCATTGCCACAGCAGCTTATAGCATGCTGGTGACCTTTATTATTATCAAAATACTGGATAAAACCATGGGACTCCGGATACCGGAACACGAAGAAGTGGTTGGACTGGATCTTACCCAGCATGGTGAAGCAGGTTACCACAATATGTAAAACAATCGTAGGGGCGACCAGCCGGTCGCCCCTACATCAACGAAGGAGGAATCCCCATGAAAAAAATCGAGGCTTTTATTCAGCCTGAACAATTTGAGACAGTTAAAAAAGAGCTTTTTAAAGCTGGTGTGCATAAGATGAGTGTCTCGCAGGTCAAAGGCTGCGGTCAGCAAAAGGGGTATACCGAGAGCTTCCGCGGTCAAGTGGTAGAAGTCAATCTACTGCCGAAAACAAAAATCGAGATCGCGGTGAATGAAGAGTTCGTGCAACCCACTGTAGATGCCATTGTACGAGGCGCCCGGACCGGAACTATCGGGGACGGGAAAATCTTCGTACTGGATTTGCCACAATGCATCCGGGTCCGCACCGGAGAAAGCGGAACAGACGCAATCGGTTAACCTGTAGGGGCGGGTCCCAGACCCGCACGCCAGAGCAACGATCAACCGTAGGGGCACGGCATCCGACTTCGTTTAGCGAAGTCGGATGCCGTGCCCCTACTTATTTCACTTCATTGGAGAATTTGTAGGAAAAAAAGATCCCAGCCCGGCGATCCTCATTGTAGCACGCGCAGGGTGTGAATCCATTGCGTTGATACAAAGAGAGCGCATCTTTGAGTTCCGGACGAACAGAGAGCAGTATTTCAAAGTACTCGTTCTGACGGGCAAAACCCATGGCCTGATTTAAAAGAAACTGACCATACCCTTTATGACGCTCTTCAGGAACCACATAAAACCGCTTCAACTCACAGGTCCTATTGGCCAAAGAGCGGACGCCAGCCAAACCCACGGCCGGTTGACCCTTCTGTACGCGCGCAAACCAGAGGCCGGCCCGGGGTGGCGCGTACGTGACCATGGGTGCAGCTATATCTTGGTCATACCGGTGGAATTCAGGCACTATATTGAGCTCCTCGAAAAACCTCTTCATCAACCGGGTAAACTCTGACAAGGTATTGACTCGTAATGGATCTAGAATAAGCGAAGTCTGTTCAGCCACTGCTCCTGCCCCCTCAAAGTATTTCACTCAATATATGGAATAACCACTTTTTATACACGGGCGCACTCCCTGACTGGAAGGATTATTGAAAAGTTAGGATGCCTTCCAGGCTGACTGCGCCCCTACTCCATACTCATTTTCGACGTATTTCCCCTTGGATTAAGACGATTACAAACGTATAGTCTGACTTTTACCGGCTGTAAACATATGCACCTGCTTGTTGATCACTACCGGCACAACCGAAGGTGGTTTCAAGGTTTTGGCCTTGCGTTTTTCAACTAAAATTTTCATCTCTTTTTTAGTGATTTCCACACTCAACCAACTAAAATTATACATAATCTTAAACTTAATTTTATTTATATGCGCAGGCAATTTTGGACAGAAACAGATACGGTCTTCCAGTATTTCCATGCCGGCCAGAACCCGGTAAAACAATTGGACCGAACCACCCATAGCTCCCACATGAATACCTTCGGCAGTGGTTCCTCCCTGAATATCGTAAAAATCAGAACGCAGTGTATTCATAAAAAATTCCATGGATTTTTCGTCATCACCTATCAAATGCGCCACATAGCTATGCACCACATAACTCAAAGTAGAACCATGGGAGGTACGCTGTATATAATAATAAAAATTCTTTTTAATGTATTCACGCTTGAAAGTGTAACCCAAATCCTGAAATAATTTTGTAAGCTCTTTTTCGTTAAGCATGTAGAAGATCATAAGTACGTCCGCCTGTTTGGAAACCTGGTACTCATCCGGCGAATACCCCTCTGCTTTTAAAATCCGGTCCAGGCGATGGATATCATCATACTTGTACCGATATTCTTCCCAATCCAATTCCTTAAGATCCGGATATCCTTCAAATTGATGGATCAACCCATCCGGTTCCATGGGAATGTACATCTTCTTGGTAATGGTCTCCCAACGGCTCAATTCTTCGCTGGAAAGACTCAATTTGGCGCGCAGTGCCGTATTCTCTTCATCATCCATGTTATTGAGAAGTTCCAAAGCCTTACTCAATACCCAAGTGGCCATGACATTGGTGTAGGCATTGTTCGGCAAACCGCCTTTTTCCGAACCTGGCAATTTTTCATGAAATTCATCCGGACCCATGACCCCATGAATCTCAAAACGGTCACGCTCTGCATTGTAATGCGCAATGCTGGACCAAAAATGCGCTATCTCCAGTACGATCTCCGCTCCGTAGTGATCCATAAAATCATCATCCAAGGTAATCTTATAGTAATTCAATACATTGTACGCGATGGCTATAGAGACATGCCGCTGCAAGCAGCTGTAATCATCTCCCCATTCCTTGGATAAAGGATTCAGATGGAGGGTCTGGGTTTCTTCATATCCACTGCTGCCACTCTGCCAGGGAAACATGGCTCCTTCGTACTTGTGTTCACGCGCATACTCCCGTGCCGGGTTTAAGCGACGGTAACGATACATCAATAAAGCCCGGCTGATCTCCTTGGCGTGCAAAGAGTAAAATGGCAAGGCGAATATCTCATCCCAGAAAATATGACCACGGTATGCTTCACCGTGCAAGCCGCGCGCCGGCAAGCCGGCATCCACGTCATCGTTGTATGATGAAGCGGTTTGCAGCAGATGAAAAATATGAAAGCGGAGCAACCTCTGCATAAAGGGATCACCATCCACCTCGATATCATACCGTTTCCATAAAGCCCGCCATTTGGCGATGTGCGGAACATACAATTCCGCGTAGCGTTCCACCTTGTGGACTGCTTCCTGGGCTGCCAAGACCGTGTCAGTGATGCCCTGGTCGCGCGAGGTATAGATTCCCACAATTTTTTCAATAGTATACTCTCCGCCTTGGTTGATCATGAAGGAAAATTCCTGAAACACCCGTTCCCGGCCTTGAATGATGGTGCGCCGTATCAGAGCCATTTCTTCGTTCCCGTGAAATATGCGTGTTCGGAGAGCTTCCGCAATCTCAATTTTGGATTGATTAGTTTGCATTTGGAGATAAATGCTGTCTTTTTCAAAGCTGCCATGCGACAAGGGTTCCAGATGTTTGGAATTCAATTGGCGATAGCGTTCTACCCCGGAATTGATTAAAGAACCGTCAATACCACTA
This sequence comes from bacterium, assembly GCA_023139775.1. GTDB lineage: Bacteria > Oederibacteriota > JAAXVQ01 > JAAXVQ01 > JAUVAV01 > JAGLMY01. Next base: position 7,075 of record JAGLMY010000112.1, on the reverse strand, counting down.
CGAACCGTAATTTGGGCGCTGTAATTTTTGGGTTTGATCACAAAGCGCTGCGCGCCATAATGCGGATCTGCCATGCTCATAATGCGCTGGCTGGTCATTTCAGTAATACGGCCCTGGTCATCCTGCCACCGTACCAGTGTGCTCATTACTCCCTTACGCATATTGAGCTCACGGCGTGCGGCCAGTATTTTTACTCTATGTAAATCAAACCAGCGGCCACCATCCAAACGGTAGTTTAAAAAGAGCCAATTGGGACAATTCACAAAATCCTCATTGACTACACGGCGTCCGGCAATCGGAGTTTCCAACTTATTGTATACACCGGCAATGTACAAGCCGGGATAATAAGCCCTGGAGCCATTATACTCCGGCATGGCACCCCGCATGCCGATATAACCATTTCCTAATGTAAATAAAGCCTCATACAAACTTTCCCGATCAAGATCTATTTTTTCTATCGTAATGCGCCACGGATTCAAACAGTCAAACCTCCATTACTCCCTATCAGGTAAAAACCAAAAAAAAATTTCATTTATCTGTGTTTTTGACATTGTAACTTTTTTTTTCTATCTTTTCAATAACCTAAAGTCGTTTTAAATTGTTTATATTTTTATAATTACTGAAAATTCGTGCATAGTTTTATGGGCAGTTTCCATCTGTTATTCTGCTTGCCTACTCTGCGATACGTCTCGAATGCGCCGAATACGTTCCACCACCGGAGGATGTGAATAATGAAAAGCTGCGTACCAGGGATGCGGATGTAAATTGGAGAGATTATCACTCGATAATTTGATCAAAGCCTGACTTAAACCATCCACTTCCCCGGTTAATTGGCAAGCAAAGGAATCCGCATCCCTCTCATGCTTTCTTGACCAGGCATTCATTAAGGGGCCAAAAGGAAAAGCCAGGAGCGAAAAGAGAAAACCGAGAATCATACTCTTGGCGTAAAAACTGTCCGCAGAGATCCGGAATAAATCCAGCAGTAAATTGGATTGCAGCACCAGAAACGCCAAATAAATCAAGAGTATTCCCAGGACTTCCGAAAATATTAGACGCTTCAACACATGCTTTTTCTTCCAATGACCCGCCTCATGCGCCAATACAGCCAAAATTTCCAGATCATTCATTTTCTCCAGCAAGGTATCAAAAAGCACGATCCGCTTGACCTTGCCAATTCCGGTAAAATAGGCATTGGTATGCTTACTCCGGCGGGAGGCGTCCATCTGAAAGACTCGATTCACACGCAAATTGACTTTGGCCAGTAATTGCTTAATTTGCTCAGCGAGTTCCTCCTTCTCTATAGGGGTGAATTTATTAAACAAAGGTTCCAACACATAGGGCGAGAGGTACATAATAAATACTGAAAAAATCAGAAAAAATCCCCATACCCAGATCCACCAGGTAAAGGGAAATTTTTCGACTAAGAGTAAACCCCCAGCTATAAGAATGGTCAAAAGGATTGTGAAAATGAGCAGCGACTTGATAATATCCCCTACCCAGACTTTTTTAGTCATAGTATTAAATCTGTATTTGGCTTCCAGCTTGAAATTCGCATACCAGGAAAAGGGAAGATTAATTATGGTCTGCGCATAGGTCAACACCAAGAAGAACAAGATTCCGGACAGGATAAAGGATAGCCCGAGTCCGGCAATCCATTGCGCATACCAATTTAACCCCCCGGCAAAAAGAAAAAGCAGCAATACTGCATGACTAACCAACGAAGTAATGGTGCTAAATCTATTTTTAGCTATCACATAATTACTGGTTTTGGTTAAAAGTGCCTGGTCAATAACCCCCCCAAACTCCGGCGGAACGGTATTTCCATGCTTTTTCAAGTGTTTAATATTCAGGTCATCCAGCCAGTATTCAATAGCTGAGATTACAATATAGGCCAGCAAAATAAGCACTAAATAAAATCCCATGTATACTTTATCCTTTCTAATACAATATTCCCCCTTCAGAGAAGGTGAGGATTATTATTTAACCTCTGTAATTATTTGTCTTCCTCTACCGAATGGTCCACGCGTAGCGCCGTGCCTAAGCGTTCTAACAAGGTGGTCCATTTCTTGGCGATCAAATCATTGGTCTCGGCTTTTTCCTGCATCGCGGTGTAATGCGCTTTGTCTACTTCATAGTAAAGATTTTGCGCTTTCCAGATATTCATATTCAATTGCAAAGAACGGAGGGTCAAAAGCGCACAGACCACCGTATCCAGGGTTTCTAAGTTCAGCGGATCCTGCGCGAATTTTTGCATCATTCGGGTAATGGCTTGCGAGGCATTGTACTGCAAGGTGGTTTTGTCCCGTTTGAAATTCCAGCGTTTCATCTCATTCACCAAGGAACTTAATTGGTCAATATCAATGACATCACCCTTTAGTATTTTGGCCAATTCGGTATTCAAAACAAGCTCTACGGTAGTGGACAAAATTTTGGGCAAAACAAGATGTTTCTTGCGCATAATCTGAATAACCGGATAGTGATTCTCATAAATATGGCGATAATATACTTCCGCCTCCTCCATCGCAGTCTGTATAATCATATGCAATATTTTTCTCTGCTTATCCTTAAAAAGATGACCCAGAGTATAAATATTGGGCATAAAATAATCATCCATCAGTCGGATGGTTTGCGGCATCTCGCTTTTATTAAACGCATTTAACAAGGCCTGACGTTTCTCATTAAAAATATCATCCCCGGTATCTTCCCGTATTCCAATTGCCAAGTTGTGTTCGCCAAAATGCAAAACACAGAAAAGCACCCGGGTCTTTTCCCAGGTAATTTCAGAACGCACACGCATTTTACCAATCACTAAGCGTTGACTCCCCTGTACTTTATCATCAAAGATTTTCCAGCCGGCAAAACAGCCATAGATATTCTGATTAGTGCCGTTGGGTTCAGTAAAAACAGAGTCCACCGCATAATGAGCGCTGACCTTAAAAAGATCGGTTATGGCAGGCTCAATACACTCCGCCCATATCTGCTTTCCATCCTCGTATTCTTCCTCATTGCTCTTGGCCTCCTGCAACTGATCCACAAAATTCTTATGTAGATCCACTTCTACGACCTCCTGGGCCAGTTGCATGGCACGCGCCGCGTATTGCATGACCTGGAGCGTCTCAATCCCGGATATTTCATCAAAAAACCAACCGCAACTGGTATACATCAACATGGCATTACGCTGCATTTCCAAGAGCTTCAATACCCGGACTTGCTCCGGATGTGCCAGTACATGCGTGCAGTGTTCATCCAAATACCCTTTCACATTTGCTTCCGAACGATCCAGAATGACCGAGATGTATTCATTGCGTGCCCGCCGGGCATCTTTAATTTTGGCTTTCATTCGTTTCTCAAAGATCAGCTGTAAATCATCCCGTAAAGTATCCAGGGCTTTGCGCAAGGGTCCACGCCAGGCCTGATTGGCGCCCGGCATTAAGCCGGAATTACAACCGCAATCACTTTGCCAGCGCTCAATGCCATGAAAACAGCTCCATGATGTATTCTCAAAAATTTGCGCTTCCTGAGCAGGTAAATATTTTTCCAGATATTCGCCGTATATAGTGATCTTTGCCAACTTCTGATCTTCGATACTATTCAAGCAATAGGCCAGAGCCATGTCCCCATAGCGATGATGATGTCCATAGGTTTCACCGTCTGTGGCAATATGCACCAGTTGCGATTCCTGCTCCGCAATATCCTCAAAAAGACCGAGCAAGCGCCGGGCAAAATGTTCGCCGTTTTTCAAAAGCGTGCCAAACGCCACATCGTGCGCTACCGGATTATCGTAAAAAAAGAGAACGATTTCTTTACCGGAAGGCAACGCGCAGCGATACGGCAAGCGCGAATCCACCTTACTGCCGCTCACGTCATGCCACTCATCATCTCCGATTTTGCGGACCTGCTTGGCCTGATGCGCTGCTAAAATAGTAAAAGAAATCCCATTTTCCGCCAGTACTTCCAGAGTCTCAATATCCACCGCAGTCTCTGACAACCACATGCCTTCGGGTTTTCTTTGGAAGCGATGTTCAAAATCACGGATTCCCCAAATAACCTGCGTTTCCTTGTCTTGGCGGTTGGCCAAAGGCATAATTATATGATTGTACACTTGAGCAATCGCTGCGCCATGGCCGGAGAAACGTTCCAGGCTCAAACGGTCAGCTTCCAGCACAGCAGCATACACTTCCGGCGCTTCTTTTTCCAGCCAGGAGAGCAAGGTAGGCCCGAAATTAAAACTCATTTTAGAATAATTGTTAACAATTTCCGTAATCCGGCCCTTGGCCCCTAAAATCCGCGCTGCCGTATTGGGTGCGTAGCATTCCGAAGTAATCCGCTCATTCCAGTCATGGTAGGGATAGGCTGACTCCTGTATCTCAATGGCTTCCAGCCAGGGATTTTCACGCGGTGGTTGATAAAAATGGCCGTGAATGCATATATACTTTTCCATAGCTTACTGCTCCTTTTTATACACCGCTACCTGATACGGTCGGAAAGATAATTCCGCTGATTTATTCAGTGTTGACGGCAAAGTACTTTTCTTTTGATCACAGGTTTCCAGCGCAGAATCCAGACATTGTGACCAGACCCCAACAGGCAATCTGCCAGTCCAGGACTGTACCTGATTTTGACAATGAAAGAGGCAGAGATGCTCCGGTCCCAATGTTTTCCAGTGCAGCAAGAGCACTGCTTCTTTAGTAAAAAAATTTACCTCAACTGAAATTTGCTGCCAACCATAAGCCCCTTTTATGGCCTTTCTCAAGGCTATCAGCTTTTTATAAAAATTCAATAGCGATTCTTGTTCCCGGCTCATCTGCTTTTTAAAATTTAACCGTGAGTTCGTAAAAGTAGAGATTGCTTTGGGGTCCGGCATCTTTCCTTTCCATTGAAAAGCTCTCATTTCCCGCCAACGTCCGCGAGCAACAGTTGCATTGAGCTTGGTATCCGAGTGATCTGTGAAATACCTAAAGGGCGCTTGCTCAGCATACTCTTCACCCATAAACAAAAGCGGCAAATAAGGTGAGAGGAGCGCCAGAGCGGCTGCCCATTGCAAAGCAGGAAAATCCACCAGACTTGCCAGGCGTTCACCTTTCAGACGATTACCTACTTGATCATGATTTTGCGTAAACACCACCAGATTATGACCCGGTAAATCCTGGCGCGAACTGCCATAATGCCGCTGCCGGAATTTGGAATACCGGCCCTTGCACGCGTACCCGTCACGCAAGGCCTGGTACAGCATATCCGGGGATTTATAATCCGCGTAATACCCATTACGTTCTCCGGTACATATGGCATGCAGACTATGGTGCAGATCATCACACCAGGAAGCATCCATACCATAACCGCCTTCATTCACAGATTTATTTACCCGCGCGTCATTGAGATCACTCTCCGCGATCAGGGTAAAATGGCGTCCTTTTTGCTGAGAATAAATTTTCACTTGATCCGACAACTCCGCCAGAAAAGGATAGGCGCTCTGATCATAAATGGCTTGAATGGCATCCAGACGCAAAGCATCCACATGATAATGTTCAAACCAGTGCAGGGCATTTTGAATAAAGTAGTTGCGGACTTCATCGCTTTGCTGATCATCAAAATTCATGGCCTTGCCCCAGGGCGTCTTGTACTTGGTTGAAAAGTACGGCCCGAATTCGTGCAGATAATTCTCTTCCGGACCCAGATGGTTAAAAACCACATCCAAAATCACAGCCAGGCCTTGTTGATGGCAGGCATTCACGAGTTTCTTGAATTCTTCCGGGCCGCCGTAATTATTTTGCACAGCATACGGAAAAACACCGTCATATCCCCAGTTACGTTTACCTGGAAACGCAGCCACAGGCATAAGTTCAATGGCCGTTATGCCCAAATCCTTCAATTCAGGCAAACGAGGGATAATAGCCGTCAATGTCCCCTCGTGGGTAAAGGTCCCGACATGCAGCTCATAGATAATCATGTCATGAACCGGAATACCCTGCCAGGCCTGATCCTGCCAGGAAAAAGACTTGTGATTCACCACTTGCGAAGGACCATGAATACCTTTGGGCTGAAAATGCGAAGCCGGATCCGCACGCCTGGTTTTTCCGTCCAAAAGGTAATAATAACGGGTTTTAGCTGATATCTTCAGGGTTTTCTGCCAATAACCGTTTTCCAATTGATCCATAGGGATAGTCTTGCGTTGGGGTGAAACCAACTGTAGTTTCACCTGTGAGGCATGCGGTGCCCAGACCGTGAATTCATAGGTAGTATTTGAAATATGTTTCGCTCCGAGTTGCACTGGTCACCTAAATAGGTTATTAATAGCATTATATAACAATGAAAATAACACTTTTTTTTGAATTTTTCAATGAAAACGCTTAATAAAAAAAATGGGAACAGGAAGATACATCGCCTCTTTAAATCAGTTGAGAATCCTATGTATAATTTTTTATCTTTGAAACTAAAAAGAACATAGCAATAATACATTTTGCCCTCCTGTTTTTATTAGACAGAAAAAGGGCGGAAAAATCGCAATAAAAAACCCTAAACCGCCTTGGATTTAGGGTTGGTATTTTAAGTAGGATTTATTGCCCCGCACCATGTAAGGCGCCGGGCAGCCATACACTACGTTGAGTACATGACAGTGAACCCCGTCCTTAATGCTGCGCAGCAGTGAACCCTACGTGGTTCACTGGCTCCCCGGGTTGGATTCGAACCAACAACCTAGCGGTTAACAGCCGCTCGCTCCACCGTTGAGCTACCGAGGATCAAAGTGGTATATCGCCAAACAAGATTTATTAATATATAACTTTTTCCCCATAAATCAAGTAAAAAAACAATGTTTTTTAGGATGTCCTACTTGTGGAATGGGGTCAGAGTAAACTTGTCAACTTAAGTTTATTTACAGCTGCGTATTTCTCTCCTCGTCGATACGCTTTTGTTACTGATGTTTTAGACATCCGCAAATACCTGGCTATATCGCTTCCTTTCATACCTATTTCCTCTTGTCCCCAGTACGCCAATAATCCTTTGGCATATGATATCATATTTCGCCGCCCTTTCTCTCTGATTTTCTCTTTAGGCACACCCAGTTTCAAACATACTT
>JAGLMY010000111.1 GCA_023139775.1 bacterium | reverse complement strand
AGTTGGGAATTCCTTGGGATATAGTACATTGTCATGATTGGCATACGGGTTTAATACCGGCGTACTTAAAGACCGAGTACGCGCAAGAGCCGGTGTATGCAAAAACACGAAGTGTGTTTACTATTCACAATCTGGCGTATCAAGGACACTTTCCCAAAGAAACTTTTTCGCTGACCGGATTGCCGGATTCGCTCTTTACTCCTGAGGGGGTTGAATTCTGGGGAGGTATAAATTATATGAAAGCCGGACTGGTGTGTGCGGACTGGATCACCACAGTTTCGCAAACCTATGCCCGGGAAATACAGAACAAAGAATTCGGATATAGTATGGAAGGTGTTTTGCGACAGCGGAAAGATCGGCTTTCAGGCATACTCAATGGTTTGGATTATTCTCTTTGGGATCCTGAGCATGACTCGCAGCTTAAACATCAATTTTCAGCAGCCCAACCCGGAGGAAAAGAACAGGTACGCGCTCAACTCTTGGAAACCATTGGATTGTATGCCATGGAGCAGGCTCCAATTGTGGGAATGATCAGCCGTTTGGACGATCAGAAAGGGTGTGATTTAATAGCGGATGTGATTGAGAAGATCCTGGAGCAAAATCTGCAGTTGGTCATGCTCGGAACCGGGGATAAAAAATACCATAAGCTTTTCCTGAAGATCAAAGCCAAATACCCGCGCCGGCTTTCTTTGCATCTGGAGTTCAACGAGGCCCTGGCGCACTTGATCTATGGTGGGTCGGACATGTTTTTAATGCCCAGCAAGTATGAACCTTGCGGGCTGGGCCAGATGATCAGTATGCGCTATGGGACCATACCCATTGTGCGTCAGACCGGTGGTTTGAAAGATACAGTAGTTGATTATGACCGGGAAAAAGGAACTGGTTTTAGTTTTAAAGAGTATTCGGGTCTGGCCTTATTACGGGCCATCAAAAGGGCCTGTGCTGTTTTTGCTGACAAAAAAGCCTGGAAAAAAATGATAAAAAACGCCATGATCACGGATTTTTCCTGGGATCGCTCAGCCCGGGAATATGAGCGATTATTTAAGAAAATCCTTAACCCGGACAAGCCGGAACCAAAAAATCTTTGACAGGATACACAGGATTTTATAAAAAAAACATGCCAATCCTGTTATCCTGTCAAAAGAATTTCTTTGCGTCTTTGTGGTGGATCTTTTTCTTTAAGTCTTTATAGTTCAATAATAAATGATAAAATGTTGCACTTGTGATTACAATTCACCATTTAAGTTAATAAAGCTGTAAATATCCGCGTTTATCGGCGTTCATCGGCGGCTAATTTTCTTTCCATTAGTTGACTGACCTGTTACGTTGCCGCGTTTCCTCTAGTTGATAAAATTTCAAATATCTGATAAACTATTTTTATGGAAAAAAGCATATCCCATAATAGGAACGAAGAAACACCCGAGGCGAAAACCAGATGGTTTAAGTCGCTTTCGCTTTGTGAGCGGATGGAGGTATTTTGCGCCTATACCGATCTCGCCTTGTCGCTTAATCCAAAAATAATCGAGGCCAAACATGTTAAACCGCCTAAGCAAGGTATACTCATTCTTTCAAAAACACCAGGTTAAATACCTCGTTATCGGAGACATTGCCGCAATCCTGCACGGTGTTCCCAGGGCTACTTTCGATTTGGATATTCTGATTGAAGCTTCCCGGCAAAACGCGGAAAATTTGCTTAAAGCATTATTAGCGGCAGGCATAGGCACAGCTGCTTTGACCGATCCTCAGCAAGTTTTGGAAAATGAGATTACCGTCTTTAAAGATATTGTCCGTATTGATGTCCAAACAATCACACCGGGAATCGTTTTTGAAAACGCCTGGCAAAATAAAATAACCATGAATTACCAGGGCCAGGATTTTTTTGTGGTTGCCAGAGAGGATTTGATCGCTTCTAAAAAGGCTGCGGGAAGAAACGTGGATTTGGAAGATGTCCGCCTGCTGGAATTGCCGCAGGATGAATAGCAGTCCTGCTTGAAGAGCCTCGTTTTGCAATTGGAACACCGGAATGATGGAATAAATGACAACATTTTTTGCAAAATTTTTCTTGTATATTTTATAGACTTCCTTTATATTATCCATCCTGAAATAATCGTAGGGGCGCACTGAGTGCGTCCTGAACAGGCCGGATGCCGTGCCCCTACATATTGTATGTCCCCATCGTCTAGTGGCCTAGGACATCGCCCTTTCACGGCGATGACAGGGGTTCAAATCCCCTTGGGGATGCCAGATAAAAAAACAGCCCGTTGCGAAAGCAACGGGCTGTTTTTTTATCTGAGCAGGTGAGCAGTAGAACAGCTGAACAGGAGAAAAAGCGAACCTGCGGTCAACTGCTCAACTGATCTGATGTTTTTTTTCATGTCCAATTTGATACTGCCATTTTAAGTATTTTTTCGGTAAAAGAGGCACTGCTATAGACCTTGTTGGCTGGAATAGGTTTGAGAAATTATTATACATACCCATTTTATGCCGGTAAATTATGGTCGACACTAAAAGTAGCAAAGAGAGACACCCAAAGAAGCAAAAAACTCTTTTAAAAAAGGTAAACCTGGTGAGAAAATGGCAGTGTAGGGGGGGGGTGGTTCTTGGTTTTTGGCTGCTGGCGGCTTCCGGAGCCAATGCCGACTGGGTACAAGATGGAAATGAACTGAATGTCAATGCTGCGGCTGATGCGAGGTATCCTTGTTTGGTTACTATCAATAATACTCCCTATGTTACCTGGACAGATGAATACAGTGAAACCAGTGGGATTATTTATGTGAAACGGTTTAATGGCAGTGCTTGGGATTTCGTTGGAAATCATCTGAATTTGGATATCAATAAGAAGGCGCTGGCACCTCATATGGCGGTGTGGAATAATACTCCGTATGTGACCTGGTTTGAAAGTAATGGTGTTGCTTATCAAACTTATGTAAAACACTTCAATGGTGTTGACTGGGAACAAGACGGCGACAGCCTCAATGTCAATCCCGGCCGGAGTTCTAATTATCCCAGAATGGCCTTTTACAATGGGACGCCGTATATAACTTGGCAGGAAAGTGCGCCTTCATTTACCACGCGTGTTTATGTAAAACATTTTAATGGCAGCGCTTGGGTTCCAGATGGTGCGGCTTTAAACATGAGCCCGAGTAAGAGTGCCTTGAATCCTAGAATTGCTTTTATTGCTGATACGCCGTGTGTAACCTGGTTTGAGTCGAATGGCACGGCTGAGCAGGTCATGGTAAAACGTCTCAATGGCACGGAATGGGACCTGGTGGGGTCCGGTTCATTGAATGTCAATGTCTCGCAAGATGCCAGATATCCTGTACTGGATGTTTGGGGGCAAACACCCTATGTCTCGTGGTTTGAGTATGATGGGATTTCCGATTATAAAGTCTATGTAAAGCATTTTAATGGCAGTTCCTGGGAATCTGACAATGGTTTTTTAAACGTGGATTTCAACCGGACGGCGTATAATCCAAGTATATATATTTTCAATGCCACACCCTATGTTGCTTTTCAGGAAATCATTCCCGGTCCGGCTAACCACGTATTTGTGAAGTTTTACAACGGAACCGGTTGGGATTTGGTAGGTAGCGGGAGTCTGAATCTGGAAGACGCTTTTTTTCCGTGGATGTCTGTTTCGCAAAGCGGAGTTCCTTATGTTTCCTGGAGCGAGAACGTGTCGTCTGTTGAGAAAGTGTATGTGAAACATTTCGAGAAGCTTGAGACGTTGACACCGACGAGTACTGTAAGCCCGACTGGTAGTCCAACCGGGACACCGAGTCACAGTCCGACCGGGACACCGAGTCATACGCCTTCTAATACGGAAACCTTGACACCAACAGTTACCCTGACAACTACCTTGACAGCGACGCCAACGCATACTCGGTCATCCACAGCCTCGCCCAGTGCTTCTTTGACGCTGATCACAACACCGTCAAATACCCTGACACCAACACCTACGCAGACGTTTACTCCAACAATGACCTTTACCAGTGCGAGTAGTTGTACAGCTACGCAGACCAACACCCCGACTGAAATTCCTGTTGCAACCAGCACCACAAGCCCGACTCCCAGTGCAACCGCCTCGCCCACTGCAACGTCTACTTGTACATCAACACCCACTGCAACACGAACGTTAACCAATACACCCAGTATGACACCAACCGCAAGTAGTACCGGGAGTCCTACCCATACCTGTACAGCCACTGCTTCATCTACGCATACCATGACCTGTACGCCAACCATAACATCAACAAGCACTTTAACCGGAAGTTCGACAGTGACCATCACCTTTACTTTTACACCAAGTAGCAGTCCGACGGCCAGTACTACATACTCAGCCACCATTACAACTACTGCTGTTATCAGTGCTACAGTAACAGCTACCCTGACAGGTACCCCGCTGCCTACTGTCAGCAGCACACCGGCCGAAACATTTACCCCGTGGTTAAGCGCAACCTACACTGCAACCTGCACTGAAGTGATATCAGCAACACCCACAATAACAGCAACCCTGAAGCAAAATATTCCTCAGTCTATCCAAATCAGGCCCAATGTAATACGGCCGGGAGGGGAAGGAAAAATGAGCATAACCATTCCTGTGGGCAAGCCGGCAACAGTGATTTTGGAAATATATACACGTGAAGGGCATTGGGTAAAAACCATATTGAATGGCCGATATCCTGCGGGGCGGCTTGAGACCTGTTGGTCCGGTGAGAATGACCAAGGCAAAGCAGTCAGCTCAGGAATATACATATTATATGTAAAGACAGATCAGCTTTGTGAGATGCATAGAATTGTGGTAGTGCGTTGATGAGATTAAAAGCGTTGGGAAATAAAATCCGGCTGGGAATAATGCTTCTGGGGGTTTTGTCAGCCGCAGTTGTTGAAGCGGATAGCACATCAGGCGCGCGGTTTCTTAATGTGGTGATGCCGGCAGAGTCTGCGGCCACAGGAGCGGGTACGGCGGACCAAAGCAGCAGCGCTGCTTTAACCTGGAATCCGGCAGCCATCCCCGGACAGGGTGGTCCGGGGATGGCTTTTACGCATCTTGCTTCTTTTGCCGGTACTGCGTATGAACAATTGGAGGCAGTGTTTCCTCAGACTCCTTTAGGTAGTCTGGCAGCACGCGTGTTTTATGTGAGCACCTATGATGTGATGGAAGTGGATGAGCAAGGACACTCTGTCGGCCTGGTTGATAATCATGATTTGCTATTGCAGGCAGTCTATGCCCGGAATTATTTTATTCCAGGGTTACGCGTGGGCACAGGGCTCAAATTTTTCGAGAGCCGGTTGGCGGAATACAGCAGCATAGGTGCGGCGCTGGACTTGGGCGCACAATACAAACTTATCGGAACACCGGTGATCACCGGTCTGGCTGTACAGAATTTGGGAATTATGAGCGCGTATGCCCGGCAAGCAGATACCTTGCCCATACGTCTGGCAGCAGGAGCCGGCGTGGAGTTGGAGCTCTGGTCAGGACACACCTTGAAATTGATGGCTGATGTCTTGCAGTTTTTTACCGGTGAGGCATTGACTCAACCCGCACTCGGTTTTGAATATGCTGTGCAAAAAAAGTTCTTGGTACGCTGCGGCTATCAGCTGGTATCTGAAAGTATGGGCGCTTTTACTGCCGGTGCCGGCGTGCGGCTTTTCGGCTTTGGACTGGATTACGCATTTCAACCCTTTTCTGTATTGGGGAACAATCATCGCTTTACTCTGGGCTATGCCTTGGCATATATCCGTGAGAGAAAAATAGTCAAAGCGGTATTTAAACCAACACCAAAACCCACAGCTGGATTTAAGCCCAGAGCACGTGAATTGACTGCAGCGTCGCGGCAGTTTGAGAGCAAGGTTTCCTTTACGCCACCGGCCATGGATCATACTGCCAAAGAATGGGTCTTTGAAATACGTGATCAAACGGGTCAGGTTGTCAAACGCTTTACCTACGCCGGGACCGCGCCGCGTGATTTGCACTGGGACGGATATAATGATGCCGGGCAACGGGTTTTGCGTGCCGGTCAATATCAATATGTGTTAAAAGGGGATGCTAAGACATTGCTGACATGGTCATTGCCGGCGGCGGCAGTGGCAGTAAAATTGAGTTTTTCCGGCAGAGAGATATTGGCACCGGAGGTTGCCTTTGTATTTGCCGGACAGACCGAGGTGAAAACCTGGCAAATGATCATCAGCGAACAAGGTGCTGAGAAAACAATCCGGACAATACAGGGAACAAATGTGTTGCCGGCCAAACTAGTCTGGGATGGGAAAGATGAGCAAGGAGAATTTGTGGATTTCAATAAAGCGTATCAATATACTCTGCAGCTCACGTATGCCAATGGTATGCAGGTCACTCGCGTAGAGAAAATCCAGAGTGTAATGGCAGAATCGATTTACGCAGCAGATGGTACCAAGAGTTTGCTGATTTCAGATGTACTATTTGAATTTAATAGTACAGTATTAAAGCTGGAAATGATGAATAAAATATTAGCAGTCGCCGCCATCTTGCGCCGGTACTCTGAGCAGGTGCGGGTTATTTGCGAGGGACACAGTGATGAGATTGGGGATGAAAGCATCAATCTCAAACTTTCCGAGGAACGGGCCCAGGCAGTTGCCGACCTGGTGGCCAAGCAAGCCGGGGTCTCTGCAGAATGCATCTCAGCTATTGGTTTTGGCAAAGCCAAGCCCAAAGATCTGACTGGCACAGAGACCGGCTGGGCACTCAACCGACGGGTGGAAATCCGGATAATCCTGCCTTAACTACCATAGGCATTCTTAATTGCCTGTAATAAACCAAATTTAGTGCGGTTATTAAACCAGCCTGATTTAAAAAATTATTCACCGCATACCCAAAAGACGGGCACAAGGAG
>JAGLMY010000110.1 GCA_023139775.1 bacterium | reverse complement strand
GAGTACGCAAAGAAAGATGGGATAAAAACTGTAGAGACGCGATTAATCGCGTCTCTACATAGAACAATTCATGCGTCTCTGCGGTGAATATACCCTTTTAGTTCCGGTTTATCCGGATTAGTTTTTTTTCGCTTCACTGACCCTGTTACCATTGGGGTACCATTGGGGTGCGAATAGACTTTTTTAAATAAGGGTAGGATGTTAGAATGGATTAATTATATAATTTACGGGCGAAGGAATGTGTTTATGTTTTTGAACGCTGTGGGAAGCAGTTTGGCATTTTCAACAACGCAGGTTTGGGAGGGATTGATTTGCACCTGCGGTTATTTGGCCCTGGTGGCGGGCGCTTTTCTGGAAGGTGAGACGGTTGTAGTGCTGGGTGGATTCGCGGCGCAGCGCGGGTATTTGTTATTAGGTGGTGTTATGCTGGCTGTGTTTCTCGGCGCTATTACGGGAGACTGGCTTTTTTTTTATTTGGGTCGGGCACAACGGCATTTTATTTTGGAAAAGAATCCAGCTTGGAAAAAACGGGTGGATCATATTAATGATTTATTAGTGCGGCACCGTGATAGGTTGATTATTGCCCGCCGCTTTTTTTATGGTCTGCGGAATCTGACCGCGTTTGTTATTGGTATGAGTCCGGTTCCGATCCGAAAATTTCTTTTTTTGAATATTGTTAGTGTTATGATTTGGGCAGTAGGCTACGGTGTCTTGGGATATTTCTTTGGCAACACGCTGGAGCGCTTCTTTGCTGATCTCTAAAAAGACGTAGGGGCAACCGGCTGGTCGCCCCTACGTACGTCCGTGCAAAGATCCCCGATTAAAGTGTTCGGGGATGACAAACAAAAAAACATGACTGACAGGTTGCTCATTTTTGCTTAAAAATGTTGACTATTTTGAACTAATTAGGTAAGCTTTGGAACATAATTTATGGATTTGTACTTTTCCCCCTCTGCGCTGATTTCAACGTGGCGGGGGTTTATTTTGTGAGCGGCCCACGGGTCGCGCCTGCTATTTCGATAATATTTTAACTTGCATAATTTTGCGCCGGCTTGCTGTGCAAAGGTAATATGTCAGTAAACTAATGGAAAGAAAATTAATCGCCGATGAACGCCGATAAATGCAGATTAAAAAAGCTTTTATCTCTTAAGCTATAAATATCTGCGTCTATTTGCGTTCATCGGCGGCTAATTTTGGTTCCGGTTTATCCGGATTAGGTTTTTTCCGCTTCACTGACATGTTATGTGCAAAGATTCATTATGCTTTATTTGAAAGGGGTTTTCTGATGGCAATTGTTCCTAAAATCGTTCCCTGCGGAGCGCATTATTATCGTCCTCCTTCGCCGAAGCCTTCAGAGTGGGAAAAAGATTTACGCAAGATGAAATCATTGGGCTTCAATATGGTCGAGTACTGGGTCATGTGGCGCTGGCAGAATCCGGATGAGGGTGTTTATCAATACCAAGAAATAGACAAACTCATGGATTTGGCGGCTGAGATTGGTCTGAAAGTAAATCTTTCCATTAAATACGATAGTGTTCCGGTTTGGGTGATTCAAAAATATCCGGAAGCAACGATTACTACCATTTGGGGAAGGAAATTAGGGCCCCAAGATACTCCGGCCCGGCAGATCGGCGGTCTGGGATGTGCCTGCATCAATCATGATCCCAGTGCTAAAATTAAAGAAGACTTTATTCGCGAGACCGTCAGGCGCTACCAGGATCATCCGGCCCTGGCCATTTGGAATTCCTGGGGTGAACCGGACATGGGTCACTCTTTGTACCGCGTGGTGGGTAAGAGTGATTCCAATATTGATTTTATGACCTGTTACTGTGAATCCTGCCAAGCAAAATTTATTCCCTGGCTTGAGAAAAAATATAAAAATATTGCAGCGCTTAATGAAGGCTGGTCAAAAAACTACCGCAACTGGAACGATGTAGAAGTGCCGGTGGCTCGGGATACGTTTGTGCCCATGACAGATTGGAGAAATTTCCACATTGAGCGCGTGACTGTTGTGAATAAGGAAATGATGGAAACAGTGCGTTCGGAGGACAAAACGCATCCGGTGATGGTGCATACACACTCCTTAAAATATTTTGACTTGATGTCTACGGGTGTGGATCTCTGGAAAATTGCCGAACCCGGTGACCTGCACGGCGCGACCTTGACAGATGATCCTTTTGCTTGCGATATGATGCGTTCCGCCGCCAAGGGCAAGCCGATATGGAGTGTTGAAATTCATGCCGTGCCCGGCATGACCATGGTCTTTCCCTATGCTCCGCAGGAACGGGATATAAAATTCTTCACCTTTGTGCCCTTGGCAGCCGGCTTTACCGGTTTCCAATACTGGCAGTATCGTCCGGAACTTCTGGGCCGCGAAGCGCCGGCTTGGGGTTTGACCAAACCGGATGGCTCGGAAACGCCTTGGTTGCGGGAAGCAGTGAAGAATTTTAAAGTGCTGACGGACAACCGGGAACGGGTCTTGAATTTCAAACGACAACCCACAGAGACCGCTTTATTGTGGTCGCCGGATTGCCAACTTTTTTCCTGGAATTCGTACGGTTCGGAGTATTTTTATCACGATTCTTTGCAAGGCATGCATTTAGCCTTGTATGAAAATTCGCATGTGGTTGATTTTGTGCATCCCAAAGAAGTGGTTGCGGGTATCTTGAAAAATTACCGGATACTGCTGCTGGCCATGCCCATGTATTTGGAACCGGAAATTTTGGATATTATTAAACAGTGGGTCAAGGACGGCGGGACCCTGATTGCTGAGACTCACTTTGGCGCCGTGGATCCCAAAGACGGACGTTGGCAGATGAAGATACCGGGTTTTGGTTTTGCTGAAGTGTTTGGCTGTCAGCAGGACCTAATCCGGGCCTGTCGTGATTGGAGCAATGAACGGGCGGATATTACAGTGAAAAAAGATATGCTGTATATTTCCGTTGGCCAACAAGTGCGCGGTATGATTTGTGAAGAGACCTTGCTACCTGACACGGCAGAAGTCCTGGCTGAATTCGCGCAAGGCGGAGAAGCGGCCATTACGCGAAATCAGTATGGAAAAGGGCAGGCTATTTATATTGGCACTATTTTGGGCCATGATATTTGGAAAAACCGCGGTGAAAATGAGATCAAACTGCTGCTCAGCTTGGTAGAAGAAGCTGCGACCAACAAGCTGCCCAAAGCGCGCGGCGGGCGTGTGCGGGTTGACTTGTTGACTGATGATAAAGGCGGCTGGCTGATTGTGGGCAATCAGGATAAGAAAAATCCGGCTGAACCGCAAGTCTGGTTTCCGGGAGATAAGTTAACATCCGTTAAAGAAATATTTTCCGGCGAGGAAATTGAGCTGGAACAGGAAAACGGCGGTTTTAGCGCCAAGGTATTGTTGAGTGAGGGTGAAATTAAGGTGTTTGATATAAAATGATTTTCGTAGGGGCGAAACCATGTTTTCGCCCCTGATTATATTGCCGCCCGATTACAGAGGGCGATTACATGGAATCGCCCCTACAATTTAAAAAAGATTAACAGAAAGGGCAAGTGACATGAAAAAAGCGGTTTTGTTTGATTTGGATGGAGTAATTGTAGATACGGCTTTGTATCATTATAAAGGCTGGAAAATGCTGGCTGACAAACTGGGCGTGCCTTTTGATGAGCAGGCCAATGAAAAACTGCGCGGTGTGCCTCGCCGTGAATCGCTTTTGATGCTGTTGGGCAACAAAAATCCCGGGGAAGATAAAATCAAAGCCTGGTGCGATCTAAAAAATGCTTTTTACCTGGAAAAAGTAAAAGGCATAAAACCCCAAGATGCTTTGCCGGGCGCAGCGCGTTTGCTGCAAGCATTGCGCAAAGCAGGGTACAAGATTGCTTTGGGTTCTTCTTCCAAAAATGCCAAATTGGTTTTGAAATTGCTAAAACTGACCAATGCGTTTGATACGATTGTGGACGGCACTCAGATCACCAAAGGCAAACCGGATCCGGAATTGTTCATCACAGGTGCGCAACGTTTGGGTGTGGCTCCGGAAAATTGTCTGGTGGTGGAAGACGCGGAATCCGGTATTGAGGCCGGCATTGCAGCCGGCATGCATACTTTGGGCATTGGCAGACCGGAGAATTTGGGGAATGCCGAACGCGTGATAGCCGGTCTGCACGAAATTGATGTGCAAGGCATTGCCACTATTTTGGCAGGCAAGCCGGCCCCTGGTAAAATTGAGACACATCCTGCGCGGATGAATAAACCGGACACAACCTGGCTGGTGACGGAAAATGGCTTACAACAGAAAAAACAAGCCTGGCGTGAATCGCTTTTTACTCTGGGTAACGGCTATATGGGAATTCGCGGCAGTGTGGAAGAATACGATCTGCCGTATCCGGATTCCCGTCCGGATACTTTGGTGGCGGGGATTTTTGATAAGTACGAATCCTGGTATCAGGCTATTGTTAATCTGCCATTCCCGTTTGCCACCCGTTTTCGTTTAAATGGTGAAACCGTCTCCATGACCTCCGGACAGGTAAAACAGTACAAACGTGAATTGGATATGTATCGCGGTGTTTTGACGCGTACGTTTGTCTGGCAGGACAAGCAAGGCCGTAAGACTGAATTCAAATTTGAGCGTTTGGTTTCCATGGCCAATGCGCATCTGGCAGCGTTGCAGGTTTCGTTTACACCGCTCAACTGGAGCGGAAGCATTACTATTGAAAATTTATTGGATGCCAAGGTGGATAATATTGATTTTCATAAGGGTGGGTATCAGCTACGGCCGGAGCGTTATTATTTTGTGGATCTGGTCGCTGCCGGTGGATTTGCAAAAAATAGTATTCATATGACGGTCAAGACCAAGACTAATCCCTATAAAGTGGCGGAAGCCATTCGACTTGGATTATCCAGTCAAGGAAAAAAGATTGGGTCGGTTTCCAAGTTGATCAAGGAAAACAAAGTGGTTGCCTGCCGGGATACAGTAAAGGTGGAAAAGGGCGTTGTTTATACGATGGAAAAAATGATTGGTATTTATACCAATCGTGATGCCTATAAAAAATCGCAAGGCTTGGTTAAAGCAGCGGATCATGTGGCGGAAAACGCGTTGCAACGTGGTTTTGAAGCGGTAGCCGCGGATCATGCGGCAGCTTGGGTCAAACGCTGGCGCGCCGGTGATGTGGTCGTTGACGGTCATAACAGTGATCAGCAGGCTTTGCGGTTCTCGATTTTTCATCTCTGTCAATTTCCGAATCCCAAAGATAATCGGGTAAATATCGGTTCCCGCGGTTTGACCGCGGAAATGCACTATGGAAATTGTTTCTGGGACACAGAGCTTTTCATAATTCCTTATTATATCTATACCTGGCCGGAAGCAGCCCGTACTCTGTTGGAGTACCGGTATCAGACCTTGCCGGAAGCGCGCCATAAAGCCAAACGGCTGTTTTTTGAGGGAGCGATGTATCCCTGGATGTCTTCCTATCCAGGCTGTGAACAGGCGGATTATTGGGAATATGCCAACATTGCGATTCACATTGTGGGTGATATTCACTATGCACTGCAACACTACAAACGTGCCACCGGGGACAAGGAATTTATTGAAGCCTATGGTGCGGAAATTATTTTTGAGACCGCCCGTTTCTGGAACAGCCGTGCTTTTTACAATGCCCGTCGCAAAGCTTACATGATCAATACCGTCAAAGGCCCCAATGAATATGATGGCGTGGTCAATAATAATACCTACACCAATTGGCAGGCACGCTACAACCTGCAGTCTGCTGTGAAGCTGGCTAAGGAATTGAAGAAAAAATCTCCAGCCATTTGGAAGCGCCTGGCCAAGAAAATCAAGTTGACAGACATTGAGGTGCGGGCCTGGGACAAAACCGCCAAAGGCATGTACATCAATTACCTGGCCAAGAAAAAGCTCTATGTTGAAGATGATGTGTTTATGGACAAAGAGCCGTTTGCTATGAAGATACTTAAACCCGGCCGGAAGATCATTACTGAGCTGGGTGTGTCCTGGGATACCTTATTGCGGTTGCAGATTGTCAAGCAGGCGGACGTGCTTTTGCTCATGACCCTGTTCCCGGACAGCTTTACCACAGAACAGAAAGAAACAGCTTGGAATTTCTATGAACCCAAAACTTGTCATGATTCTTCCTTGTCTCCCAATACTCATGCCATTATGGCAGCCCAGTTGGATAGGCCTGAACGCGCCATGCATTATTGGGATGAGACCGCGCGTTTGGACATTGATGATACTATGGAAAATTCATTTCTGGGTGTTCACTCTGCCTGTGTGGGCGGTACCTGGCTGATTGTAATGGAGGGTTTTGCCGGGATGCGTTTGCGTGACAATGGTTTTGCCTTTAATCCGCGTTTGCCCAAACGGTGGAAGAAAATCACGTTCAAGCTGAATCACCGGAATCGTGAGTTGGAAGTCACCTTGAGTAAAAAAGATATGGTTTTGACCTTGGCGCCCGGCGCTGTTAAACCCATGGAAATCACCTTGGGCAAAAAGACCGTAGCTGTGAAAGCAGGAGAAGAAGTCAAGGTGAAATATTAAATCGGCGATCAAGCAGGGGCGACCCTGGCGGTCGCCTTTTGAACTGCCGGGGACCAAACATACAAAGTCAAAGCAACGGTGAAGAGCATGGATTTTACAAATAATCAGCAATTCAAAGATTTTACTTTTGTGGCTTTAGCGGTTTTGTTGGCCAATGTGTTTGCCGTACTGATGTCGAGTCTCGCACAGCTGGTGGCAAAAACGCCGTGGCCCCAAAAATTATTTTTGGATTTATTTCAAGCGCCGGGCATGGGCTTGCCCTCGGTAGTTATGCAGTCCCAAGCTTTGTTTTCGCCGATCATGAATGTGATCTACGTCACCTTCCTGCCTCTGGCCTTGCATATTCTGGCTTTGGTGGTCCTCTGGTCCATGACCTGGCAGTGGAACATGAAAGCCCGGGTGGTCTATTTTTGCATGTCCTTGGTGCCTGTCTTTGGTCCAATTGCAACCCAGACCATTATGAAAAGTCTGGGTGAAATGAAAGATTAATAAGGTCTGTAGGGGTATGATGCTTGTCCGACCTCGCTTTAACGAAGTCGGATGCCGTGTTCCTGCAACCAAAAAGGAGTTTGTAGACATGGGGAAATATGGAGATTTTGACAATCAAAACCGCGAATATGTTATCACGCAACCGGATACACCCCGGGCCTGGGATAATTACATTTGGAACGATGCTTACTATCGCTATGTGGATCAACTGGGAAAAGGGTACTCACGCTACCAGACCCAGGAAGGTCATCAAACCCAGCTCTTGTTCGGCGCACACAACAATCCACAGGATTCACGCTTGCTGTACATCCGTGATGAAGAGCGGGGAGTGTATTGGAACATAGGTTGGGATCCGGTCCAACGCACGCCGGATAGTTACCAATGCCGTCATGGTTTGGGATACACGATTATTGAGAATCAGACCCAAGGCATTCGTGCTACAGATCGTATTTTTGTGCCGCCAGGTAATGATCCGGTGGAATACTGGAGCGTAACTTTAAAAAATGAATCCGATCAAACGCGTACCTTGTCGGTCTTCACCTATGCGGAAATGTCTTTGGCCGGCGCCAGAACCTACGGACACATGATGTTCATGAGCGGACATTTTTATCCGGAGCTCAATGCGGTGATTGCCCGGAAACGCGCGGAGGGCATGCCGACCACCAAGTATGCCGCTTTTTTGGCGTCTGATGTAAAACCGGAAAGTTTTGATGCTTCGCAACGTACTTTTTTGGGCCCGTACCGACGGGTGGCCAATCCTATTGCCGTGGAGCAGGGCAAGTGTTTCAATTCCGTCGGCACTGGTGAACCGGTGGTTGGGTGTTTGCAAATCAAAATGCAGTTGCAGCCGGGCGAGGAGCAGACCATTACGTTTCTCTTGGGTGTCACGGACAATGTAAAACCAGCCGAAGAGACCAAACGATTGCTGGATCTCTATCTATCCAAAGAGAAAGCTGATCAGAAATTTGCCGAACTTAAGGCAGACAAAGAAAAACGTTTTTCCACTGTCTGGGTGGATACTCCGGACGAACATTTGAATAGTTTAACCAATATTTGGAACAAACAACAGGTGGACTGGGGTGCTACCTGGGTGCGCTGGGGCATCAAAGGCTATCGGGATATCCTGCAGCAAGCCCAGGGCATTACAGTGGTGGATCCTGAGTTGTGCAAAAAAGATTTTCTGGATGCCTGCTGTTTTCAGTACGCGGACGGTTTTGCGTTACGGGGTTGGGATCCGGTTGATAAAATGGCCTATGCGGATTCCGCCCAATGGATGATTGGTACAATTACTGAGTATGTGCGGGAGACCGGTGATTTTGCCGTCTTGGATCAGGTGGTTCCGTATTTTGATAAAGGTGAGGATACGGTTTTTGAGCATATGCTCAAGGCCCTGCGCAAATTGCACTCTGATCGCGGTGAACACGGGTTATCTTTGATTCACTTTGGTGATTGGAATGATTCTTTAACAGCAGTCGGAACCGGAGGCCGTGGCGAGAGCGTCTGGCTTTCCATGGCTTTTGCACGGAGTTGTTTGTTGCTCTCGGAATTGGCCAAGCAGATCAAGAAGCAGGATGTGGCGCAAGAGCTGGATGCCATGTATATGGAAATCAAGCAGAATATCAATGAGCATGCCTGGGATGGTGAATACTACATCTGCGCGTATGATGATAATGGACGTGCCATTGGTTCAAGACAGAATAAAGAGGGAAAAATATTTTTAAACATGCAGAGTTGGGCGGCCTTGAGCGGTGTGGCGGAAGGCGGGCGTCTGGATCAGTGCTTGGCAGCCATTGAAAAAGAATTGGATTCCGGTTATGGATTTGTTTTGCAAAAACCGGTGTACACCGAGTTTGATCCGAACATCGGACGTTTGACCAATCTGGAACCGGGTATTTGCGAGAATGCTACCGTGTATTCTCATGGGAACGCCTTTTTGATTCTCGGTTATTTGACTGTGGGTCGTTCGGATAAAGCCTACAGCGCCTATCGAAGTATCTTGCCGGAAAATCCGAATAATCCCTCGAACACAGCGGTTCCTTATGTGTTTCCAAATGCGTATTTCGGACCGGATCATAAGTCGTCTCCCGGACGCATTGAGTATTCCTGGATCACCGGCTCCTGCGCCTGGATTTTCCAGAGTGTGGTGGAGTACATGCTCGGCGTACGGCGTGATTATGAAGGGCTGCGTTTTGATCCGCGCCTGCCCAGTGAGTGGCCGCTAGCCCGCGTGACGCGTGTTTTCCGCGGGGATACCTATGAAGTGGAAATTGAAAACCCCAAAGGTGTTCAGACTGGGGTCAAGGAATTGCTGGTAGATGGCAAGTCCGTGGATCCGAAGAGTGTTGTGAAACCATTTGGTGATGGCAAGGTACATACAGTAAAAGTGGTAATGGGATAAAAATACTGCTTAATTAATATAACAACTTATTTCGTCATAATGCCCAATCACATACATGGAATTATAATTGTAGGGGCGGGGTTTCCCCGCCCTGAAAAAAATAAATATAATGGTGGGCGCGGTGACCGCGCCCCTACTATGGGTTGAAACATGGATTACCTTTTAATCTTTCATTCCAATTTGAATTACGGTTTGCTGACACCGGAACGTTATCCCTTTGTCTGTGAATCCTCATATTTACGGTTGCTGGAATTTTTTAAAAAGCGCTATGCCGGTGCCAAGTGGACCTTGGAAATGTCAGGATTTACATTGGATACCATATGCCGTTTGTATCCTGAAGCCGGCCGGATGCTGCGTGACGCATATGCTCAAGACTGTGAAGCTGCGGCCTCGCCGTATTCTCATAGCATTCTGTCTCTGTTTCCCAGGGAACATGCTTACCAATCACTGGATTTTTCCATGCAGAGCTGGAAACGTCAGTTGCAGCATACACCGCAGATTGGTTGGATTCCGGAGTGCGCCTGGTCCGAGGGCTTGCCGCACGTGTATCGCGAACACGGTCTGTGCACCTTGATGGCTGACTATGACAGTTTGGTACAAACTCGTGAGAACAAACGCGTACCCAGAAGTTATTGCCGTAAGCCCGGGATGATTGATAGGCATCTGAGTGTGGATCCTGCTGATCCGGATTTGCACACCGCGCCGGCATTGCCTGGAGGAGGGCGTGCAGTATTGCGTTCAGACCGGGTGGTCATGCGCACGCTGAAGTATTTACAAAATGATTATTCTTTTGCTGATTTGAAAGCAACGATAGAGAAATACTCTCAGGGTGAGGGATACTTGGTGGTGTATGCCTGTGATACGGAGTATCTGGGAACTACCGCCTGGTTTAATTTACGAGAAGAAGGCGCGGACTCTGTTTTTCAAGCTTGTCCGGAAAGTTTTGACCGTTTAGCGCGTTTGCTTGATTATTTGGATACGCGCGGAAATTTATTGACCATATCCGAGGCAGCCGCAAAGTATCCGGCTGCGGATGGGCGGGAATTGAAGATTGAAAACGGATTGGCCTGGCATCACGGACATGTTTCGCAGTGGGAAACCACGCCTCAATCCAAATATATGAATAAGCGCTGTACCATGGTGGGGGAAAAATTAATGCAAGCGCAAGCGCGATCTCACGTAAACCAGGATAGGCTCAAGCAAGCCTGGTGGAACTTGGTACAAGCTGAAAGCAGTGATAATGGTTATCCTTTGCCACCCTTGCAGCCTGGTGAATACAATTTTCAATTTTGTGCCGGCCATTTGGAAGAGGCGGCGAGTATTGCTGAACAGCTCTTAGCAGAGAATTTTACAGAGGTCAAAATAGAAAAATCACTCCTTAAATCTGACAATCTATATTAAATGCGAAGCCGCAAGTGTATCAATATGAAACGCAATCATTTTTATAAAATAATTTTAATGATATTGTTGGTCGGTAAATTGACTAGCATGATTTTTTGTGATATTCTATAAATTATAAAAATATCTAAAAGTATCTTTACATAAATATATCTCTAAGGAGTGATGTTATTTTATGAGTATTCTCAGCTTATTCCAAACCAGAAAGATTTCTTCTTCGGAAAAGACGCCGATAATGGATTGGTGGCGTAAACCACAACAAAGGCTGATCACCAAAGTGATTACACTCTTGGTGACACTCACCTTTGTGTTCCCATACTTAACCTGGGCATTTGAAGCTCATGCTTACCCGGCTTCAACAACTTCTATTCTTTTCCATCAGCAAATAGTCGAAATCCCGGATAAATACGCTGCTACTTTAAACACCTTCCAGGGTGGAGAAGACCGGCTGGTTGTTCATGTTCAGGATTTGCATTGTAACTTTGAGGTGCAAACCAACATTGCCCATATTATTGATTATGTGGCGAGTAAGCATAATCTGAAGTTAGTGGCCATTGAAGGAGCTTCGCTGCCAATTAATGTTACCCATATTTCAACTTTTCCCAATGCTGAAGTAAGGCAGGAGACTGGGAAATATTTTATGCGTCTGGGCAAGATGGGCGGGGCTGAGTATTACGCGTCCGCGGGAAAACACCCGGTCTGGCTGGATGGAGTGGAGGACCCGAAGCTCTATGCCGCGAGTCGGGAAATGGTAACGAGTTTTCTAAATGACGAGAGCCAGGGATATGTCTATGATTTGCGGGACATGCTGGATGAGCTTAAAGCAGAGATTTATAATCCAGAACTGCTCAGACTGGACGCCAAAAAGCAGGCCTGCCGGGAAGGTGAAATTTCCCCGCTGAAATATGGGGTTTACCTGTGCCAATACGGCAAGCGGATAAAACTGGAGCTTAGCTCTTATCCCAACCTATTATTATATGTATCCAAACGCCGCAATGTAATTCCCCGGAAGGTGGACTTGGAACAGGTTTATACAGAAAGCGAACAACTGGATCAGGCTATCAGAGAGTGTTTGTATACCAGTGACGCGCAGCGGCAGTTGGATCAATTGGAAGAGCGGCTGGATATTATGGAGAAACTGCTGAATATTTCAGCTACCCCGGAAGAGTTGCAAGCGTACCGGGAAAATCCAAAAGCCTTTCAGGTAAAGCAGGTAATGGATTTTATCCGGGAATATAATGAATTGAGTGAACTTACGCTGGATACGGAGATTTATACTCTGGACGGTTATTTACAGCAGGTCAGGAGATTTTACCAAATGGCGGATGAGCGGAGCACGGTGTTTGTGGAAAATACCGTAAACCGGATGAAAGAGTATAACACCAAACTGGCGGTATTGGTTACCGGCGGGTTCCATACTGACCATGTGCTCAAGGAAATGCAGGCGCGCAACATCAGTTATCTTTCACTCTGTCCGCGCATAACGCAGGAAGACCTGGTAAATCCGTATTTTGCCTTGATTCGCAACCGCCAGACGCCCCTGGAAAAACTCCTGGCTAAGAATCAGAATATATTAAAATTGGCGCCGACAGCGCTGCAGGTTGCGCATGCCGATCGTAATGCCATGGTGACAGAGGCGGCAATGAATGCGCTGCCAAAGGCCCAGAGAGCAATTCTCGATTGGGAGATTCTGCAGAATATAAGTATAACTATAGCGGGGCTGAAAGAAAAAGGCATAACAGGAAAAGAAAAATTAGAAGCCAAATTTAGGGCTATGGTTGAACATTATTTTTATAAGAATAAATTTAATCCTAATTGGGAAGATACTATTGAATCAAAGTATACTTTACTCATTTCCATCGAGCAGTTAGTAGAAAAAACGCGAATATGGCTGGGGTTCCAGCCCAAAGATGGAACTTTGGCGCAGGGCCTGGAATTGGCGCCGGCGACGATAACAGAAGACGAGAAGAAGATGATGATTTTTAGTGCTTCCGGGGCTGAGAAAATGAACGTGCAAATACTAGCCCTGAAGAAAAAGGAAGAACAGGGAATTACATTTCCTTCGATCTTAACAAAGCTTTTTGCCGGCATGCAGGCTATTCTGGCGCGGGCGCAAGAAGGATGGGAGGGCCTTACTGGTTCACAGAAGGCAGGCCTGGCTCTTTTTGTAGGTGTGATTGCCATAAGACTGGTGGGTCCGCATGTTTCGCCCGGCATCATCAATGAAGCGAGCCAATGGGCAGCAGGGCAAGAGACTGTTTTTGCAAACTATGATAATGTATTAGCAGTAGTGTATGGTCTAAATATGATTCCCAAAAATAATAAGCAAGAGTTATTAGATATAGTAAAAACCTATATCAACAAAGGGGAAGAAGCCACGCTGGAAAGTATCCAAAAGATTGTGAAACAGACACCTTGGGATAAACAAATAGACTTACTGGATTCTCTTATTACAGGCCATAACAAGTGCAAAAATAAAAATAGAAAAAGTGAACTGGCAGAAATTATAAATTCTATTTGGAACAACTTTCCAGAAGAAGTTAAAGCTATAGATGTTTTACTTACTCAAAGCAGTAATGAAACAACAAAAATACAGATGGCGATGCTTCATGACGATGAGCTTCTTCAGCAAGCAAAAGTACAGATAGCGATAAAACTATTCAAACTGCGTCAGGCAGATAAGCTTCTTTTGCCAGCACTAGAATATTTTAACGAAAATGCTCTTAAGAGTGATGAATGGGTGGAAGCTTTTCCTCTGTTGCTCGAGCTTTTTGAGCAGGATTCAATTACGGGAGAGACGCGCAAAGAAGTTACAAAAGCAATGGCTGCATGCCGGGATGACAGCGCAATACAGCCAATGATAGACCGCTATGTCAAGTATGGAGGGAAAATCAATATTATCTGCATAAAAGGTCTTATTAAGATGGACCACGATCTGCTGCTGGATTACTTAGACCCAATTATTGCGGGAAATGATCAAACTAAAAGGGATGGTTTGCTTGACATAATTAAGTGGGTTTTCGGAAACGGGAATGAAGACATACTGGACAGTATTAGACATAGTGTGCGCAGTAAGACTTCCGAAGAGCAAATAGAATTAATGGATGTTTTTATTAAAGTCCATAATGAGATCAGTAAGACGAAAAGCGCAGAAGAATTAAAAATAATTATTAGCGATATTTGGGAGGAAAAAGTAAAAAAACCTTTGAAGTTAAAGATGGCGATAAAATTACTCAAACTGCGTAATGCTGAAGAGCTTCTTACGGAGGCAGTAGATTATTTTAAGGACAGCGCCAAGCCTGGAAAACTGGACGAAATTCTTGGAGAATTGCTTAAATTTATTATGAGAGATGAAATTCCTGTGAATATTCGGAAAAAAGCTGTACAGGCTGTTGATAAAGCTAATAGTACCAGCGAAAAAAACAACAATAATGGAAAAGCAATAGTGCCGCTTCTAAAATTTTATATCGATGAAAACGAAAAAAGCAAAGACGCAGGCAAAGACGGAAACCCTGAATTTATCTTTGATACATTAATTAATCAGCCCCTTTCGCCTGAATACTTACCTATTTGTATCGATGGATACAATCGAACTAAAAAATCTGGCTTGCTTGATATAATTAGTTTGTTTCAGAAAAAGCTTGAAGATATGGACCCGGAAGCGCGAATGCCTGAATTAGTGGAATTTTTTAAATTAGATGATTCAGAGCTTCGCGCTTCGGCAATAAAGTCCTTTATAGATTTAGGTTTGAAACAGCTAGGTGTTTTGGAAGATGATGACCTCAAGCATAACGGAGAATTTTTAGCTGCATTCACGGCCATACTGGCAATGGCATTTGAGAAAATGCCAACCCAAATCCAAATAGAGGAAGAAGAGAGTGCTTGGATTAAGGAGCTGGCAGATCAATTTGCGACTGAATTTGCAATAACACTAACAGATGAAGAACGTAGAGTTG
Organism: bacterium; assembly: GCA_023139775.1. Lineage (GTDB taxonomy): Bacteria > Oederibacteriota > JAAXVQ01 > JAAXVQ01 > JAUVAV01 > JAGLMY01. Next base: position 13,519 of record JAGLMY010000110.1, on the reverse strand, counting down.
CTTTTTTAGTAGCTCTGGCAACAATAAATCCAGAAGCGGCAATAGCTCAAATTCAACAAGCGTCTGAGGACGTGCGCCGACAGATCAAAATTATTCTGGGCCAATCGCAATTAATCAAAAAAATGGATTTAGAACTTATAACCGAGCTTGAGCAGGCTTGTGGAGAAAAAGCAGCTGTCCTGCGAAGTCCTGCCTCGCTGGCTTTTTGGATAACGCTTTGGAGGAATCCATTCGATATCCCGGCGGCAGTGAAAGCCGGTGAAAAGTATTTGGGGGTTGAAATTTCGGTTTTGGCTCTGGCAGGAATTGTTGGAGTGGTTTTAGTGGTTTTGAGCCGGCCTCTATGGTTTTACGGCATAGCCGGAGCTTTCGGCCTGTTTGCCGTTGCCCATCAGGTATTGAAGTGGAGAGTATATCGCGCCCGGGGACAACTTGAACCAGCTGATTATTGGAAGGATTTTGCAAAACAGATAGGCGTTTTTAGTTTATACCTTATTCCTGCCTTGTATACTCTGTTAGGTCTATATTTAGTACCAGAAAACCAGCAATTAAATTTAGTTCTATTTTTTTTAATTGGTCTATTAGCTGGGATTGTTATCCCTATAGCCGGTTTTAGAAATTACCATTACGACATGAGCATATTTGGGAAATTTACTTTGTCGGAGATTAAGTTCGATTTTGATATGAGCGCAGAAAGTGCCAGGCAAGTGGATAGAGAAGACGGCGTGCTTTCTCAGTTTATAACCAAGGACACGCCATTTACCTTTATTCTGGGAGAAGGTGAAGCAAAGAAGGAACTGCCGGGCCGGCTCTATGAAATTGAAGGAAGAACCTATGTCCTATACGGCGACCGCTGGGTGGATTTCGGCCAGGTGGACTCTGATTCCAATCCCTACAAGAAAATTTTTGCTTCCAGCAGAATTCCGCTTTCAGGCATTGTTGACGGCGAATTATTGTTGGGCAATCCGCGGCTGCGGGATTTTTTGGGAATTGAGCAGCTTACAGTTAAACAGGCAACCAGGCCGCTTCCTGTTGGCGCTGAGGCTGTCACTGAACTGAGAGCTTTTTTTGAAAATAAGTATTTGGATGAACATAGCCAGGCTGCGATAACCACCATCCAGAGAGTACGCCGGCTGGCAGGATTCAAAGAACTGGATAATAAAATCCTGCTGGACTATCTGGATGCCCTGATAATCGTTTCGCATGCGGAGGTCTCAGCCTACCGGGAATTTGTGCAAGGGGTTGCTAATCTGGAAATTCTGGATGGAATAAAAGCAAATTTACGCCAATTAAAGTTTGACCGCAGGCTGCTTAAAATACTTAACGAGATTGTTTTTTTTGTAAGCAAACGCAAATTAGGCTTTCCCAAACCGTTAATAGATTTGCTCTCAGAAAAACCAAGTTGGCGGAAATTGATCAAAACCGCTGCCGATGGTTTCGGAGTAGTGGTGGATAAAAACGGGAAATTCAGCGAGAAGGATCTGGTCAATAACGCGAACTGGGTGGAAGAATGCAAGAAAGACCAATTATTGGAGACGATGAAAACAGAAGCAAAACAAATAGGTGTTTCACTGGATGATTATTTAAAGATGTTTGATTATGATCTGGAAATAGGCATAGCCGGGTCGGCATCTAGATTACTTGAAAACCATTTCCGTGTTAATAAAATGCAAGGCTACAACATTCGTGTAAAAAAAGGCATGGAAAAGAAAGCTGTTAAATTTTTTGTTGATCAAGGGTTTAATTACTTTAAACTCTGGCGCCAGGGAGATTATGCGTATATCGGGATTACTCACTATGTTTTGGCAAGTTATCCTAAAAAGGCCATAATCATTGCCGGAATGGAGACTATGGACCCCTCTGAAGAGTGGCTGGGCGAGATCAAGGGCTATAAAATTTTTACGCAGCGTATAGTGCAGGAAATGAATATGGACGGCACTTTGAAAAAGAAATTAGCCCTAGGCGGCCATGGCGATGTGACCGGCCGTATGCTGGAAGCTAAAAATGAAATCGCACGTATGTTAAGACAAGGCAAAAACTGGGTACGCCAACAAGGGGATGATGTAGGCAATTATATTAATCATATTTTAATGACGCATGATATTAAATTAGGTTATACCCCCATGTCTATTTTGACTACCCGGCAAAATATCAATTTGGAGTGCGAAGAAAGCCTGGGAAAAATCCAGGCCCAACTGGACAAAGGAAAGACTGTTACAATACAAGGCCGGAAAGTAACAGGGATTAATAAATATCAAATAGAGTTTGAACAAGGGGCTGCGATTGATATTAAAGCTAAGGTGAAAAAATTAGAAAATGAACTAAATGAAATAGAGAATATGCAAGAACAAGCCGCCAAATTAACCGGGCCGGCGCAGAGGGATAAATGGATTGAGTTTATGCAATACTATGAACAGATAGTATATAATCCTGTTAATAAACTGGTTTTTAAGTCCGGAGGCGATGAAGTAAAACTGATTAATATTATCATAGGTAAAGGCGGGGAATTACTGGAAATCAGCGGGAAAAATAGCTTTGTAGAAGAAAGCACTTTACCGGACACCCTTACTATGCGGCATAGTGAAAATGACGAAATAAAGATACCCAAGGATGTTTTTCTTGCCACTATTCCCAGAAATTTTAATACCAATTGTTTTAGCCTGGATCCTCTGGCAGTGGCAGCCAATCGTGATAAGGATATAAAAAAAATCTATCTTGCATTTTTAAAATTTGCGCATGACAACCGGAATGATATCGAAGCAGTTTTACATGCGCGCAGAAATGCTGAATTAAAAGCTGCCGATATAATAGACCATATTTTGGACAAGGAATGGCAGGCCCGCTGTCTGTTGATTGAACGTTTTTCCATGACGGCATATCCCTTGCCGGTTGAGGAAAAAGAAGATCCCAAAGGCAAAAAATATTTAAGAATTAACAGCATGGCACAAGATGTCAGCCGTTTTGAGGCGGAAATGGTGCTTAGTGGTATTACTGCGCAAGACTTGAATTTGAATGCTATTGAAGCGGCAGTGAAAGAAATAGCAGCGGCAGAGAATGAAGCCGAAAAAGCTAAAATTAAAAATGAATACTTTAAAAAAGCAGACGGCCGGCTATTTTTGGAAACGGCCAAGGTTTTAAGGGACTTAAACATACCAATCAATAAAATAATCGATGTTCCAAAAGAAGATTTCTCGCAGGCCAAGAAATCAGAGGATTGGGCCAAGGCAGTGGAATTGATGAATAAAAAATTAATAGAGCAAAGCTATGAGCCGTTTTTTGAAATTAATCCTATTACGAAAATGCAAGGCACTAATCAGGGCCAATGGCTGGCCGGTATGTTTAAACATGGAGTGATGGGCTCGAATACAGCGCGCAAATTAAGGGAAATGGCAACCCTGATTGCAGAGCATGGAGAAACCCTGTCAAACCAAAAGATAGACCATATTCTGAACAAAATGTATGAATTTCTCGGGGATTACGAATCTTACGAACGTCAAAGCAAACCAATAACGCATGCAGGCTTGGCCGAGGGCTTAGATCTGTTAAGAGAGATAGGGATTCAACTTGCCACTAAGTATGACACGTTATTCAACCCGGAAGAGGCAGAATCTATTAAGCTGGAAATAATAAATGCTATAGGGGATATTACTGCCAGGTGTGAACAGGAAGGAGAATTAAGATGGAAAGATTTTGATAAAATAACTAAAAAGATACACAAATTTCTTGATGGGCAGGGCGCAATAAAATCCGACCAGAAACTATTTCCCCAAAATTCCAGAACTAAATATATACAATTGGTTGAGTTTAAGAAGATCCTTATAAAACTGGCATTTAAGGGCAAGAGTGGTTATGGGACACTTAACCTGTGGAGTACTTGGTGTGAAAAATACGGAGAATCCTTGACCATTGACCAGATGATTAAACTTCTGGAAATTGCCCAAAGCAGGGAGAAACAGCCAAAACTCGTGAAGCTGATTCTGGGTATAACAGGAATAAACGCCTTATGGCGTTTTGGCAGACTGGCCCTGATCCGGGCCCAGCAACTGGCTATGCGGCTGAGCCCGGGAATCAATGCGGTATTCAGACGCAACCTTCCGGACGATACACTTTCCCTGGCCGCAAAAGCGCATGCTGTGCTGGCCACAGGAAAGGAAATCACAGTATTGGATTTTGCTTTACGAATGGGTGTTTCTGAGGAAAATGCGCGCCAGGCCCTGGAGTATCTGGCTTCTCTGAAAGCGGAAAAAACCAGGCTTAAGGGTATTGATAAAAAAATTGTAATAGACGGCCGTACTGTCTACTATCTGCTGGAAGTAAAGCCCGCTGACATGAAAAAAGCGAGCATAGTCATCATGGCAGGCGGGAGTGAGGAAAAACTCTGGCCCCTGAACACGGATCAAATGCCCCGGCAATTCCGCAAATTTGGCAAAGACCACAAAAACATGCTGCAAAAGCAAATAGATAATGCTTTGGCAGCATGTTTCACTCTGGATCGCATCTTTATCACCACCAAACGCCAGTATAAAAAACTGGTCTATGAATTCCTGCCACCAGGATTCCCCCGAGAAAATATTATTTGGGAACCGTCCATACGCCAAAGTATTGCTGCAGTGGCACTAAGTCTTAAATTCCTCGAAAAAAGACATGGACCGGATCATACGGCAATTTTTATGCCCGCGGACCGCGTTATTAGCGGAAAAGAAGCAATTAATTCCGCTCTGAAATCCGCGGTTAAGGGCGCGCAAAATGGCGATAATACCGTGCTGCTTGGCGTGGAAGCCAAAAAACCGGAGACGCGCTTTGGATATATTAAACACGGCCCCGAGACTAAACTGGGAGCTGAGATAAAAGATATTCCGGGATTTGTGGAAAAACCGGAGGACGAACAGGCTGAAAAAATCATTGAAACCGGCGATTATGATGTTAATACATCTATTTTCGCTATGAAAGTGGACACCGGATTACGCACTCTTTATCAAATCTCATCCGGGCTTTCAAGAGTGGCGGAGGAAATTGGTGAAGCATTGGAAAAAGCTGAGGATGTAGAGGAACTCTTCAAGGAGATACCGGTTAAAGTAGCTGCCACCTTAAACCAGGCCTTTGCTGAGGCTGTTATTACCAATCCGGATTCACACGTTCGTTTAATGACAACCAAAGGCGAATTCGATTGGAGCGCTGAGCTTTCCTGGGCTGATATGTCGGAAGAAACTGATGATAAAGGAAATCAGGAGCTGGGCGAAGGGCAGGTTGATCGGGAAAACATCCAAAATACAGTTGTCTATTCCGGAGCGGGCAAGCAGGTAATTGTGAAAGGCCTGAATGATTTGGTAGTGATAGTGGAGGATGATGTAGTCCTGGTCATGCCTAAATCACAAGCCACAGAGATAGAGCAGCAGGTGGAAAAGCTAAGAGCGGATCCGCAAACTAGCTGGGCAGTTATTGGTGAAAAACGTGCTAAAGACGTGAGTGGATCTCAGAAACATGAGACTGATAAGCAAGGCAATGAATTAACCGGTTTGGTTAGGGTTGATGAGGAAACCCGTAATTGTATGGTCAAATGCGATAGCAGCCTGGCAGTGCTTTTGGGTGTGGAAGGTATAGCAGTGACGCAGCAGGGTGATCAGGTAGTGGTTGAAGCAAAAGTGCCAGGCACCAAAGTTCCGGCTTCAATCGGAGTTTTCGCGCAAACAGCGGGAATATTGACTATATTTGGCATGATGGGCGGGATTGCGTATCTAGCCATTGCCGGCAACTTAGCTGCTCTCTCTTGGCTGGGATGGGCGCAGCTTGCCGGCGGAGCCTTGCTCTTCCTCTCCAGTTGGGGCTATGCGGACTTAGGCCCCAGCGGACCTGTAAGTTGGACCTGGCCGAAAAGAGCGGCGCCTTACATTAAGCCATTGGGAGCGGCCCTGGCAATAACAGGTCTTATGCTGGCGGCATTTGTGCATATTACGCCTACCGCAGCCGCGGGTTTGGGATTGTTTGGAATAATTGGATTAGTAATACTGGAATTATTCCTCTACTGGCCGCAAAAAAAGCCTCTGGCAAATTATCTGGGATGGGCGGCATACTTTTTGGGAATAGCGGCGTTTATCTTAGGATATGGTTATGGCGAGCTCGGGCCGTCCGGATATGTCAGTTGGGAACCGTCGCCGCAATTGCAAGAGATTTTTCAGCCTCTGAATCTGGCCTCTTTTATCGGGAGCTTCTTATTCAGCGCCCTATCTTTCCTGCTAAACATCCGACAGCGTCAGGCAGAACGCGGCAGTCTTGCGGACAGCAAACATTCAGTGCAAGCAGAAAACCTCTCGGATCTGAAAAAAAGAGTCAAGCGCTCGCAGGGACCTTCTGAAGTGTTGATCATTACCAATGGCGGAGATGATGTTATTGCCCAAAAGCGGTTCAGCAGTCGGATTAGAGAACTCTTCCGGCGTGATGGCAAAACCACTGTCATGGCTCATCCGGAAGTGGTCCGGCGCGGACAGTTTTTGGGACTGCTGGACGCGATCCGGAATTGGGTTAAAAAGTATGGTCCGCTGAATAAGGATGGTGTGTCCGTGGGTATCATGATGCCAGGCAAAGGCACGCGCATGAGTCCTTTTACCCAGCGCGCACATGGTATTAAGCCCTTCATTCGCATGCTGATTCGGACCAATAAAAAGGGCTCCTGGCTCACTGCTGCGGGAGCGTCCTTGTATACCTGGACCCTGGTCGCGTATCATTTGAAACGTATGGGTTTCAGGGGCATGGCCTGGAAATGGGGCGATGAACCTCAGATTGCGGCCATGCGCATGGCCGCAATGAATTTAGATCTGAACGAGGCAGATGCTGTGCGTTTTGGCGCAGAGACAATTATTACGGATGATTTAGCAGAGAACAAAGAGTGGTTGCATATGGATCCCAAGACAGGTGAGTTTAAACAGGTGCGCCGCAGGAGCCGGAAAGATTTGCTGGAGCGATTGGGATTACAAGATACAGCAGATGCCAAAGCTTTTATACACATCGGCTCACCAGCCTTGTCCTATACCTTCCTGGAAGCTGCGGATAAAGTATTCGGTGACTTAACAGAAGGCTCGGTTGATGTAGATGGCTATGTGTTTGAGGCCTTGACCCAGGATTATGCCACCTGGAAGATGGAAACTGCCAAAGATCCGGACCTGCAAAAACTTGTTGAAAATCACCCGGATTTCTGTCTCCGCGTGCAAGCTATGAAATATAGAATCAATTTACAAAAAATGGCCAATAAAAAACCGGAGCTGTTAGAAAATATTGCAATTCAAAGCTTTTTAGCTGCGGAGAATTGGCAACAAATGTTTGACTCAGAGTTATTTAAAGCAGCGGCGAAATATATGATAGCTGAAATGATAGAAGCACACGGACTAAAAAGTATAGTTAAAACTTTCTCTATAACCGGCGGATTGCAACAAGCCCTGGATTTGAAATTTAACCGTCCCTTAAACATTCAGGTGGTTGATTTTGGTGAAGGTCATTACTGGGGTGATATTGGCCAGCTTGCAAAAGCGAGAAAGGCCTTGTGGGCAGTAAATGACCGCGAGAGCAAAGATGGCGAATTTGCCCGCCAATTGGCATGTATTGACCATGTCAAACCTGACAAATGGGGCAATATTGTGGTGGGTGACTCGTTGGTACCTCAAGACGGTAGTGTGCGCAACAGTGTGATCATTGATACTAAAATATACGGCAAAGCAAATATTAATGGCGCAGTTATTGTTGACAGTCAATTGGGCAACGCAACTATTAAAGAAGGTTCTGTGGTTTGTAAATCCACGGTAAAGAACCTGTATATGGAGAAAAATGCTTATTCGTATAGTTCTATTGGTAACCGTGTGACTATCAAAGCAGATTTTGTACATACCTCCATACCCAAAGATCCGGAAAACCTTAGTGAAGGTCTGGAAGACTGGTTTGCCGACAGCCGGGTGGATGTGGGTGCGGATAAATATTACAAGAAAAAGCACTGGGGCAATTCCATGTCCACGGAAGAAAAATTTGCCCAGATGCGGCAGCGCGATGCCATGCCGGATGCAATTGAGGAACAGATTGATAAGCAGTATCGGGCCGGTTTGATCGCGGATATGAGTTCAAAATCCCCAAAAGATCATGAAAGCTTTGAGTTGAGTTACTTAGTTGCTTTCCTTATTAGCTCTTTCTCAGCAATAGTGTTTCTCTTAATAGCAGTGGATTACGCGGATAGCGTGTGGATAATGTCTTTAGGTTCCTTGGGTTTTGTCCTAAGCTTGCTGCATGGGATTTATTCGTTAGTGAAGATGATATATTATGAGAATATTAGTGACATGCTGTTGGACCAGCGCCAGGAAAGTAAATTTATAACCCCGCTGCAGAAATATAAAAAGTATGAGTTGAGACGCCAAGATTTTGCAAGGGGAGTAATGTCAAAAGTCTCGCAAGAAGGAAAAATCCAAATCGCGGAGAATGTGAAATATTTGCCGCGTTGGTTACAGTATACGGAATACGCGCACGTTATTTTGCAGCAAAAATATCCCTGGTCCCGGGGAATCCTGGCACATGCCCTGGAACTGCCGCTAGGTCTGTTTATAATGTGGAGGGATAGGGAAATCAGCAGTGTGAAAACCTTATCAGATGAAGAATTGAAAGCATTGCGTGAAACCAAACCCATATTTGGACGAGTGAATATTGATGTGGTTAAAGAAAGCGAGATTAAAGCTCCTGCAAAATTAGAAGCTATATTTGATTCTGTGACTGCTGTTTTACAAAACAACGCTCTGGTTATGCACGGATACAATGGCAGACCGCAAAAGACGGAATTTGAAGGGCAAATGTCGAATGATGGACAATATAAATATGTGGCTGGTTTGAGTAATATTGCAGTTGCCAAATGGTTTGCTGATGAGATGGGAAAAGAAGCAAAAAGCATAGAGCCGATAAAAAATAGAAGAAAAGGCGCCAAAGCTCAATGGCTGATAAAAGGTTTTCAGGGCAGAAATGTAAATGTAATTATGCTCCAGCCGGAAGACACGCCGGAACACCGGAGAGCGAATGCAAAACTTATCTCCGAAGCTAAAGCAGGTGATTTGATTTTCCGTGAAAACACAAGATTTGATAAGAGAGAAGAGGCTAAAACATTTAAAAAGACGGTTAAGGTCCGGGAATTGAAAGAACTTGTAGGTTTTGCGCGTGAACTAACACAGCTTGATGGAGTGCTTTTGTATGAGATGGGAGTATTTTTTGACACAGCTTCCGCGCACCGGGTGAATGCGACGAATGTGGGAGCGGCTGAACTGTTTCCAGTTGTTGGCAGTCGTCATATAGCTGATTTCCTGGCAGCAACAGCAAAAATCAGGGCCAAGATGAAAGCAGTGCACGATAAGGGCGGACAAAATGTCATCATTGCCGCCGGCACCAAGGAAGACAAGATAGAACTAGCCACGGATGCGATTGGGAACATTGCCTTTGAGGGAGATATAATCCGATTTGGAGGAAGCATTGTAGCCGCGTTTTTAGCTGAAGCAGGCCATAAAACCGGAAATAATAAAGTATCGGATGAGGCAATAGCGGCAGTTAGACGGTTTAAAGCAAAAGCGGCAGAATATGGAGTGAACTATGAAGTGCCGCTTGATCTGCTGGTGGTAAAAGATACAGAGAATGATCCAACCCAGAGCATCAAAAATGCCAGTGCGGACGATCTCGTTAAAGTAAAGGATGGGAATATTCCCAAAGGATATGTATTGGTCAATCTGGGGCCGGATGAAATCCAGAAGATGTTGACTGAATTGGATGAAGCTGACGGCATGATCGCTTTTGGGCCTATGGGACCTTTTGATTTAAATCCGAAATTTGCTGCCAAACCCAGTATAGTGATAATGCAGAAATTTGCCAAACAAGCTAAGGCCGGCAAAGTAGCAGTCGCAGTAGGCGCAGACACATCAAGTCTCATTGAGATGGCCGGAGTTGAGGATCTATTTGTTCAACAATCAGCCGGCGGAGCCTTTATTTCCCAGACAGTGACCGAGGTTTTAATACCCGGTATCAATGCTATCAAAACCTCGCAGGAAAAATTTGCCGCCAGGTTTGCCTTGTGGAAAATTTTGAGCGTGGTGTTAGGAATGCTATTATTAGTTCCCGGTATCATCATAATTATAAACAGCAGCTTGGTCGTCCTGCCGGTTGCAGGCGTGGCCGTGGCCGCAGGCTTGGTCTTGCTCGCCCTGCCGTTGATTTTGCCTTGGATTAATCAACGCTTTATTCAGGTGGAAATGCAGAAAAAAAAGGTGCCAGACACCCAATCTCCGGAAAGCTCGGCAGCCGGATCTGCAGAAAAGCCAGCCGCCAAAGTTTCCACAGAAGAATCACCGGACAAGACTGCGATGGAAGAGGCGGAGGAGAAAGACCCGGTTCTTCAGGAAATGGAGCGCATGAAACAAATACTCCCGCCCTGGTACAACCAACCACTCAGGAATCTGCGCTGGGATGTTCGGGTTTTACATTATATTCTGCGAGGGATAATGTTTGCCGGAAGTTCGCTGAGAGGCGGTGACAATCTATATAGGCGAGTGGTGCGCATAGTGCCGGTTTTAGTTTCAGTTGTGCTCTGGGTTTTTAGTAAAAAGTTCGAGCACGAAGATATTGATCTGGAAAATCTTAACGAGGTTCAGAAAGCGCGCTTAAAGGCGTTTAAAATCTTGCATGGCCTCTCATATGGGGAACTGCCGACTGAAGAAAGATTAAAACAGATTGACTTCAAGCCGTTGTCTGGGAAGGGCGGCTATATAGAACGGGCGTTGAAGGGAATGTTGTTTGGCGCCTATGAGGAAAATGGCAAAGAGGCGAATGATGCAACTGAAACCCAATTCTTTATGTTTGAAGATTTGACTAAAAGTATTGTAAGTAATGAACCCAAAAAAGCAGACAGCCGGATTAATCATTTTATCTGGCAGGGAAAAATATTCTTTGCCGGTGTTATCGCGGAATATCTGGCGGATGAAGGTTATGCCGGACAACGCATGGACGGGGTGAGAGAAGCACTGGGCCGGAGCCGTACTTTCCGGCGAAAAGCCGAAAAACCTCGACCCACAGTTGCCACTCTGAGTGGGGGAGTTTTGGCGAATAAGTATTATCGGCAAAAACATAAAAAGCCTGTGGGCATTAGTCCGGTGGAAATTGCAATTTTGTTGAATATCTACAGTTCTGAAGTAACAAAACATTTGACGACAGGAAGAATTTCAGTAGATGAAAGTTTGAAAGAGGTTAAGGTAGAGTTAGAGAAAGTCATGGCTGCCGGAGCACAGCCCAATTTGGCGACTGTGAGGAAGGTGCTGGAAGAATTGCCTGAGAATAGGGTTGAGCAAGGGAGCGCGGCTTGGCGGCTACGGGCACTGGCAATTGCAAGTCAAGGGCTGACAGGCAAGGAGCAGGAGATTGTAGCTAATGGGATTATCACAGAGGTAATTCTGGGAGACCGGTCTGTTAGCATTGGGCTGTCGTCGCGGGATGTGGCCGACACGTCCGGAATAGAAGCTGAAGAGGTGAAATTGTTGGACACAGCGGATATGTCTGGAATATATGCACAGCAATTACAGGAAGTGCAAGCCATGATAAATGCGTTGCAAAAGGATACAGTAAAGGCAGGGAAAGCTAAGGGTCTGATTGAGCGTTTGGAGATGGTGCGGAGAATGTTGAAAAGTTCGGAAAAGGATGCCGGAAAGAAGATTTTGGCTGAATTGGCGCGCTTGACCAGTGTGGAACAGCCGCAATTGTTTGAAATCGGGGAACGTGTTACCCGGGAGTACGCAGCAGTGGTGAGCGGCGCGGTTGAGACTGTAGAAATAAAAGGTATGGTCATGGCCAACCGGATGGTATATGAGGTCTCGATGCCTGTGGCAGACAAAGAGGAAGACAGAATAGAGAAGATGGAACTTGAGGATTTGCTGGCTGAAAAACTGCCTGAACAAGTGAGAGCCCGGCAGTACCGTGGTGAGCGGAAAGAGAAACTGAAACCAGAGAAAAGAGCGGTACTGTTTCCGGTTATGTTAGCGCTTATGCGAGTGAGGTTATTTATAATACCCACGCGATGGATGCAAAAAAGCATTTTGAAAAACGCCGGCTGGAGATACCTGCAGAAAAAAGTGCGGGCATTACCTGAATCTGATCTGAAGAAACTATTGAAAGGCTATGAAAGTCCAATAGGCCAGGCGTATCTGGAATATTCCCAAAATCCGGACAGTCGCCGGCTGGAGCGGGAAGGGTTTGTAAATTCCATGCTGCAGGTATTGAAAGCCCAGAGAAAGGAAATTGAGCGCCTGAACGCTATGAAAGAGGATACCAAAGAGCTGGAAACTGCGCATGTGCAGTCCATGGATACTTTCATTCAGTTGGCATCGCAACTGCAGGTACTCAATGGCGAACGCATAGGTGTATGGGTAGGCAGTTGGCATGAGGAAATTTCCAAAAGAGAAATCTGGACGCCAGGTGTGCTGTTAGAGCCGTTCGGCGCTGGAGCCTTGGGTAAGTATCAGGATCTGCTAAGAAAGATCGGACACGTGAAATTCGATGATGACAGCATGGAGAAACGGCGGCGTCAGTGGATCCGGTTTGAGGGAATGGCGTAATCCGGGTTTGAAAGTGCTGTAACCACTAGGAGTGTGAGCAATTGGTCGTTCATACTCCAGAGCAATTGAGAATAGAACAAAAGGGCAATAGAAAAAGCTCAATTACGGTCTATTGTTCAATTGTTCAGGTTAGAGTACATAACTTTAGGAGTAAGATTGCCCCATGAGTATTTTCAGCTTATTCCAAACCAGAAAGATTTCTTCTTTGGAAAAGACGCCGCTGATGGATTGGTGGCAAAAACCACAACAAAGGATGATCACCAGAGTGATTACACTCTTGGTGACACTCACCTTTGTGTTCCCATACTTAACCTGGGCATTTGAAGCTCATGCTTACCCGGCTTCAACAACTTCTATTCTTTTCCATCAGCAAATAGTCGAAATCCCGGATAAATACGCCGCTACTTTAAACACCTTCCAGGGTGGAGAAGACCGGCTGGTTGTTCATGTTCAGGATTTGCATTGTAACTTTGAGGTGCAAACCAACATTGCCCATATTATTGATTATGTGGCGGCTAAGCATAATCTGAAGTTAGTGGCCATTGAAGGAGCTTCCCTGCCAATTAATGTTACCCATATTTCAACTTTTCCCAATGCCGAAGTAAGGCAGGAGACAGGTAAATATTTTATGCGTCTGGGCAAGATGGGCGGGGCTGAGTATTACGCGTCCGCGGGAAAACACCCGGTCTGGCTGGATGGAGTCGAGGACCCCAAGCTCTATGCTGCGAGCCGGGAAATGGTAACGAGTTTTTTAAATGACGAGAGCCAGGGATATGTCTGTGATTTGCGGGACATGCTGGATGAGCTTAAAGCAGAGATTTATAATCCAGAACTGCTCAGACTGGACGCCAAAAAGCAGGCCTGCCGGGAAGGTGAAATTTCCCCGCTGAAATATGGGGTTTACCTGTGCC
>JAGLMY010000011.1 GCA_023139775.1 bacterium | reverse complement strand
ACTGCGCAGTTTACTGACATGTTACCTTTCGTAACTGTTCAGTTTTTGACATAAAATACCTTGCGTACCGCAGTCCCATATACTAGCAGTCCCATATACTATAAGTATCTGCCTCCTTGGCCGGCAGAGCTGCCAAAACACTTTTTCAGCACTCGCAAATGAAAAAAAGAGAAAAGAGCAAGTGGATTTGACAAATACATCTTTATAGAATATAATTATCTTGTCAAATATTGAGGGATGTATTTATGAAAAAAAACATGTACATATTAATTAAAAAAGGAATTTGCTCAATAATCTTTATTTTGGTTTTTGGGATTTTTCCGGCTTTAGCAGAACAACAAATTGATTATAATTCTGCCGGAATAACCGGGGTTTGCTTCCAACTTCCAATAGGCGCCCGAGGAACAGCAATGGGAAGTGGTATGGCAGCAAATACTCAGGGAATTGAATCTATAATTTGGAATCCAGCGGGTCTGACCGCGGGAAATCAACATGAAATTTTAACGGATTTTGCAAGAATTTACGATGAATTTAATATTGCAACCATAGCTTACAAATGTCAATTAAGTGTATTAGCCATAGGTGTATTAATTAATCACACTGATTTTGGGAGTGTTGAACGATTTGATTTGGACGCATATAACAATCCGGTACGTACCAATCAACAAATCGCGCCCTTTAGTCTGATTGCTGAATTGGGACTTGCCAAAGCATTAAGCCCGGATTTCAGCATAGGTGTAAATACAAAATACCTCAGGGAAGATTTAATTGAGAAAGTATTTCAACATGTGGCAGTTGACATTGGGTTTCAAATACATACCGGATTTGATGGTTTTAAAATCGGCGCCATAGTGAAAAATATCGGGAGAAAATTTGCGGGTTTTTCACTGCCGTTTTCAACCCAAATGGGTGTTTCCTATAAGTCGTCAATAGGAATGTTTAAAGCGGATGAATTAACCATTGTCCTGGACAGCGTGATATCGCAAGTGCAAGCAATCGGTGTGATTTTAGGTCTGGAATACAGTTTGCTGGATATGCTGCATATTCGGCTGGGCTATAATAGAAATGAGGCGCAAGCCAAAGATGATTTCCTAAAAGGATTTTCTGTTGGAATGGGTTTTAATTTTCAGCAGTACTCAATCAATTATTCATTTTCACCGGATTCAATATTGGGCAGTGGTCATCGGGTTACTCTCCAGGCGAAATTTGGTCCGGAAAAGACCTGGCGTAAAAAAGCGAAAGCTGTTGGCAAGAAAAAGAAGAGCGAATATTTACATGATTTCATGAGGTGAAGAGGTGCAAAAAGATGAAGGCTTATAAAGGAATATATTTTCTGGCCTGTCTGGGACTGTTTTTAGGCACTACAGCGCCGCCGGCGTTTGGCGCAGTTCCGACTATTACTACTATTGAAACAAAAGACACCGGCGGCGGTACAATCTACTTGAATATTGCCACCAATATTACCTTGGTTGGTACGGGCACACCCGGATCAGTTATTACTGTCTCTGTGGACGGAGCTTTTGTGCCCACCGATCCGGCTGCTGTGGTGGTAACCGGCGGAGGCGGTTATACTTGTGATTTTGATACCGGCGCTTCGGCTTTACCCAAAGCGGTTTTTGTGCGCGAGGATGGAATCACGGATTCGGTGCCGCAAGATATTCTAGTTGATACAACTCTGCCGACTATTGGTTCAGTTACCTGGACTAGTCCGGCTAGCGGCGCATTTGTTGGTCCGAACTTAACTCAAATAAGCGCCGCAGTTAGCGATGCCGGTGGCGCCGGTATTGACTGGAGTAACAGCACATTGCAATTGAGTCCGGCAATTGCGTACGCTAATACCAATGGCAGCGGCAATATTTATTTCAATCCTGACGATGGCTGGCCGGAAAGCGACGGGACGAATGATTATGATTTCACGCACAACACAGTCTATACCATCCAGGTAAGTATCCAGGATCAGGCCGGGAATGTGGCGACCAATAATGCGAGTTCCTTTACTTTTGATTATGTAGCGCCAAGTATAACAACTGTTACGTGGCAAAGCCCGGTAGATGGCGCGTATGTGGGCCCGAATCTGACGCAGATAAGATCAGCAGTGAGTGATGCCTTGGCTGGGATAGACTGGAGCAACAGCACTTTGCAGCTCAGTCCGGCAATTGCGTATACCAATACCAATGGCAGCGGGTATATTAATTTTAATCCGTCCAATGGCTGGCCTTTGAGCAATGGGACAGATGAGAGGGATTTTGTCCATAATACCACTTATACAATTCAGGCCTCGATCCAGGATCAGGCCGGGAATGTGGCGACCAATAATGCGAGTTCTTTTAATTTTGATTATGTGCGGCCAGTGATAACGGGAAATATAACAAATTGGCAAAATCCCAAAGGCTCACCCGTGTTAAATGGAGTGTATGTTGGTCCGAGTCTTAACCGGGTATGGACGGAAATTTATGACACTACACCAGGCGACTCAGGCATTGATTCCGGGGCCAGTTCAATAACCATCAGTAGCATAACCGGCTCGCTTTCCTATACTGCGCCGGATTTGGATTTTACACCAAGCGGCGGATGGCCCTCAGGTTTTGTGCATAATACGTTATACACGATTACTTCTACAATTTATGACACTGCTGAAAATGTTTCGGTTGTTACCGGTCAGTTCCGTTATGACAGCCAGGCGCCCTCGGTTTCTATCCGTTGGCGTTATCCGTATCGGACAGGCGCCGGAGTTCCGTATGGAGCTTCGTATTATATGGGAGAAGATTTAAACCGCATCTGGGGTGTATTGAACGGCACAGTAACCACGACGTTTGGTACTGATCCTATAGATCATGCTAATACGCATATCAGCATTGATACCGGAGCAATTGGGGCTGAATACAATCATAGTGACGGAGACGGTAATATCGAATGGACTGACGGCGCAGCAACATATAGTTTAGCGCATACCAATTTTAATAATGGCATTTTGTACACTGTTACTGTCAATTTAACAGACAAAGCTGGAAATGCCGGTTCGTATAACCGACAATTTATGAAAGATGAAGATGCTCCGGTTATTACGGATGTTGAGACCAGCGACGGCAGTATTATGAACAACGGCTATGAAGGCGGCCTGCAAACAACTTACAAGGTCATGCGTGGTGCAAACCTACCGCTTAACCCCAATCCATTTACTGCTGATATTACTGACAATCCTGCTGATTGGGTAGGCCATACCTCTCTAAACGGCAATGGCATCAGTCTGCATGCTGGCGAGCCGTCTGATATGCGGCTTTATTATATGGAAACCCCGGCTTTGGTGGGAGAAACTGAGACCTATTCAGGTACAGTTAATTCCTACCTGGGAGCTTTGACCATTCCCAACTCCTATTCTCCCATAGAGGGAGTATATGCTGTCTCGGTCTGCGCGCGGGACTGGGCTATTTACAATAATAACCCGGCTCACCGGGATAATAATCTTTCTTTGTTCCTGGTGGATGATACCGCGCCGACGGTTGTGTTGGCATCAGTCTTTCCGCCGGAAGACCCGGCTTTTTATGAAACCAGCGGCCGGAGGTACATGCGCACCACGGATTTAACCACTATTCCACAGATGATATCAGTTACTGCCTCAGACACACCGGCAGATCGTTATTTCGATTTATTTGGTGAACGTTTACATTTGACCGAATCCACAGTGAGACTCTATAACCCGGATAATGTTGAGTACACCTTAGACTCCAACAACAACTGGACACGAATAATAGCCACAAACACGGATTTGAATAATAATTTTGTGGCTACTATTACGCAAGCCGGGGATCCGCCCATTTTCCCTATTCCGGATTACATCGGCAATATCATTGAGGGGCGCTATACTATAAATATTTATTTACAGGATAGGATTTCCAGTGGATTCGGGAATTCCAATTCCGCAATCAGTAATTATTACTTTTTCAATGACATCACTCCGCCGCGAATGGTGTCCTGGAAGCCTTTTTCAACTATCCCGCTTTCGGATGCCTATGTCTCCAATTTTTCAGATGTTCAGGCGACTATTATGGATCCTGATTTGCGCGTCGGCGCGGATGGGAATACTCCCGGAGCAGGTCTGAATTTACCGGCTTGTGCTGTAGATATTTATACCGGGTTTTGCGATGGCGCTCACCCAACCGGATTTTGGAACAATCCTGCGGGCGGGATTATATATTCAACCGGGCCTTTTATTGGGCCCCAAGGCCAGGGCTTGAAGGGAGAGGTTGTCACGGTATTCAGAGTTTGTGATGTTGACCAAGTCGTCAGGGGTTATTATGGAGGGAGTCCTTCGGATTACAATTATGGACGGAAAATATTTTATAAAGAGGTTGTGGGCACAGTTTCTGAGTCTGATGGATCCATCTCTTTCAGCGGCTTGTCGGATTCTGAGAGCTATGTGATTGGCTGGCAGATACCCTCCACCTACGCCCATGACGGTTTGCAAGTGATTGGCTCAATTCCAAATACCGCTGTTGCTGTAAACGGTTTTTATTTTGCCAATTGTTTTGTGGCGGACATGGTTGGTAATACCGCGCAAGTGGAGAGCATCAATTTTAATTATTTATCTGCCGGCGGAGTTATTTATCTCACAGTGAATAGACCGCTGATTCTGGCGGATGGGATTAGTACTGCCACAGTCACCACGTCACAGATTCATTATAGCCATAGTCCGGAAACAGTGGTTCCGGACGGCACCCTGGTAACTGTGACTTCCTCACTAGGGACTATTATAAGCACTGATGAAAACACCCTCACTCCTTTAGTAGTGGAAGTTTCTACTTCCGGAGGTGTGGCTGAATTTGTGGTCCAAAGCGTCAACCGGGAAATTGGGAAGACAACCCTTAGCGCGCGAACGGTTTCCGGGTTTGCAGATAGCGGCGATGTCACCGGCAAATTGGAAATGGTCTTGGCTAACATGACCAACGGCACGGTTTTTGTGGATCCGGATATTGAAAATACCACAGCGGAATATACAGTTGGCGCCCGGACTAACGCAATTATTGATTTGCAAAGCGGAGTTGACATCATTACCCTGGGATTTCCCGAACAAACAATACTGCCTTCTTCCATACCTGTTCATGCCATTACTATCAACAATACTCCAATAACCAACGCAACCATAACCAATCAAAGCATATCCTTGCTAATGCCGCTGCCTATCAATGCGGCTACTGATTTCACGATTTTTATTCCGGATACAGTTAATATTATTAATCCTCCGGCCGGGCACTACGATTTAAGTATCCAAAGCACACAGAGCGGATTGCCGGTCATCATTCCCTATGATATTATTATTCATATTGCGGATGAGGAGGTTGTGTCGGCCCCTAATCCCAGCAGTATTGGCAGGGTCCGGTTCTTCTTCAATCTGGATGGTCCGGCCCGGGTGGAATTGGTACTGCTTAACCTTATAGGAGAGAAGGTCTCCCAGGTGACTAAAAATTACGCGGCTGCCAAAAAAGGCGCGGTAATGGATTGGAATACGGCGCGGGTGGGGCCGGGTATGTATTGGGCTCTTATGCAAATTAAGTATGACGCCGGCCGGGTAGTAAAAATGAAAAAGAAGAAAGTGATTATTATTAAGTAACTACTGGATACCTGAGTAGTTACAAAAAGCAAATATATTTACGGGCCCAAAGTATAAACCGGTTAATGAGACAGCAATGACTTCCGATAATAAAATTTGTGGGTACTGAAAAATGGTAACATATCAGTGAAGTGCTGTGCTTTGTCAAATAACCCGGAAACATATGGTCTGCTGATTTATTTTTTCCCAGGGGGAAAGCGCGCACTTACCCTGCCGGATACGAAAGTCTAAATAAGTTGGCTGTTCGGCAATTTTGAATTTGCATATTCGGAGGCAAGTCGCGTCCCTGGGAAAAAATAAATCAGCAGACCATATGTCTTTCTCGCTTCACTGACATATTACACTATTTACAAGACTTAGACACTCACAAATATTAAAAAAAGCCTCGTGTGAACGGGGACGTTGTTTAGTTGTCCAGTTGATATTTGCGATATTTTTTTAAAAAAAGTGAAAGGGAAATGGAAGAAAAGAAATGGAAGACTAATAAAGCCCGGAAAGCGCGAGCGCTGGTTGTCTATTCAGCAAAGAAAGGTTTGAAAAAAACGGATAAGGACTTATCGGCATATTTCAAAATAAGCCGATCGGAAATATATTATTTAGTTAACCAGGGTAAAATTATATAAGAGGAATCAGGTGACAACTGGACAACAAAACAACGTCCCGTTAGTTTACGTTAGTTTAGTAATCCCATAAAGCAAATCGCCTCCAGCGGCATTTGCAAAGGATGAAATATCCGCTAAGAATTCTCGTTTATCCTGATCAGAATTGCCTGGCAAAGATTCTTTGTATTCAATAGTCCGACTTTCTTGAATCTGGTTACTAATCAATAATTCAATATCTGACTTTTTAATGCCATCAATAGATTTTTCTCACATATTTTTCTCAAACAAGTAAAAGCAGAGGAACTCTACAACATCCCTGTTCACTGGTATTCAGAAAAATAATCGGCTAAACTCGTCCCTTTATAGAACACATCACATAGCAAACGACCATATGTAAACTTAATAGCATTTTTGATTTCAACTTCTTTACCAAGTATTAAGCTCGTCAATTTATCCTTCGCAGCTTGATACCCTGCCTGACCCTGCTCAGGAGTATTATATCCATTTGCCCGTATAACGTTTCCTTCTTGGTTATTCCATTTCCAATCAGGCAAAACCTCAAAAGTATCACCATCAATCACTTTTGTGACCTTAAAGCTCATATTGATCTCCTTTCCTTTTTAATTGGGCATACTTTTCCTCTTAATTTTCTTGATATTAATTGCGTAAAAAAAACCATCTAATAATATATGCACATCTCGCAAAAATTATTATCAAATAATTCCAATCAACTACCGCTTACGTCTTGGGTGTTATTTTCTGAATCTTGTCCGCCTTCTTCACCTCCTTCTTCACCTCCTTGATTTCCTGCTTGCTCACTAGATGGGTTTTCACTATCAGAAGCACCTTGTGTGTTCCCACTATCACCTGGAGCACTTTGTGATGGTTTAGACTCGACGCTGCCAAAGGGGATTGAAAACTTACCCTCTTTTGGTTCCTGCGAATTTTCTTGTGGTTCAGTGCTACCAAATGCTATCGATTCGTCAAGTTTTTTCGTTCGTTCCGATCGTTTCTCTTTTTCTGTCATAACGTCCTCCTAAAATTCAAATGATCTTTATCCAAAGATTAATAATTCCAAAAATAGCAATAAATAAAATGCCGATTATCAGTGTCCATATCATTAGTATGCACTTCGCTTCTTTATCACGATCAAGCTTTTTGGCCTCATTGTATTTTTTTTCTAAAGCCAATCGACCTGACTCAACATTCTGAAAGCGAATAAATGCCGATAAACCAATTGTTGTTATTAACGACATCCATCCAAGCCCCAATAATATCAACGAGTATTTATTGGGGGTTCCAACTATTTTTTCCAGAAAAAACAGTGTGCCGCCCAGGAAGGCGCTGGCAACCGTTAAAACCAGTGTGTAGAATCCACCTGCCTCTTTAACTATCGAATTGAAAATTACATCTTCCGAGACTTTATCGCCATTTGTTCCTTTCCCCATCCGAAAGCCTCCTTATCTTTTGTCTTTTATCTTTTTCACTTGATGTTCGTGCGTATCATTTAAAAACTCCGCTAGAGTTTTAGCGACATTTATAGTAAGTTTTGCGTGGCGCTCTGCTGGCTTATAATTCGTAGCATGCGCATCACTCATTTTATTCCGTAATCCAGCCAACCCAAAAACTATGGAAGATAAACCTGTTAAGATCTGTTTTAAAACATTATCAATATCTTTACATGATGGATCCAATTTCATCAACTTTTTAACTCTATTATAAATACACACTGGGCTAACATCTTCATTTGTCATTAGTCAATTTGGCCAGCTCCTATCAAATGACAAATAAAGATGTGACCTCGTCCTTTTAAACGGTTCCAATTAACCAGAGTTATTTGGGTTCGGATTTTTGTTTTATCTATTCTTTAATTTCAAAAACATTTAAACTTTTAATTAACTTTAGTAAATCCTTCGATGATTTATATTTTCTGATTTTTCCATTGTTTTCCCACTCTTCCGGAGGTATATTTTCAAAAAGTTCGCTATCACTAGATATTGTTTCAACTCTCGCTAGTAAATATCCTACTAAATCTGCATATAATATGCCCACTGTGTGATAACACGATCCAGAACTAGATACATTTTCCAAAAGTATATAACCCTTCTTTTTCACTACAGAAACAACCGAATCATATACCTCTCTTGGCGAAATATCTTTACGTTGATCATAATGTAAACACAAAACGTCTTTGCCCTGTTTTTTTTGTGCTCTCTGAAGAGCTTTGTCTAGTAATTGTGGCAGCAAAGAAAGATAATCATCTTTTTGTTTTCCTGAATTGTTCTTAGAAACATAATAAAATTTCATTCTGGAATTCTTTTTCGCATTAAGTTTGAGAATTTTTTCGGCAATCTCGATTCTTTTTTCTACTTCTATGTCTATATCCCCTTTCGATGCAGAAAACAGATATGATCCTTTGAATTCTATGTCTTTTCGCCATCCACCCCCAACGAGAATTTGTTGAAACTCCTCTTTGACTTTCCTGTAAAAAGAGCTGTCAATAACAACACACGAAAGTCCAAAATATTCCAGACATTTCGAATCGCCTGTTTCATCTATAAAAACAAGTTTCATCTTCATCTCGCCTTTCGAGCGTAAGGGAACTGTGTGATCTTCCCCCGAAACCGTTAAAATACTCTCCGCATCCTCTCAGGATGCGGAGGACAAGCCAAGGGGGTGTTTGCATTTATTTCGGGCGAATACAAGATTCGCCCCTACGTTATTATCGGGCAACCAGCCGGTCGCCTTACAATTATTTCAATAATCGGGAAAGTTGTCCGAATAACCGGTTTTCTCCATTTCCAACCAACCACCCCGGCCTTTTTGTCTGTAGGGAACGGTCGCGACCGTTCCCTACAATTATATCCATTCCGGTTGGGGGACCTTCCCTACGATTAAATGCGGTTTTTTTTAATTTGGCTTATTGTCTATGGCATGGGAACCGGGACGTTCATGACTTTATGATTTAAGCTAAGTCATTAAATCTCTACGTCCCCTACCTTACTCAACTTATTCTTTCTTTGGGCATAAGCTGTAAATCATCATAAAATGGCTCATAAATATAATCCAGAATGACGGATTCCGGATTATATACTGCGCCCATCGTTCCAGGCCTGACTTCGCTTCCCTTTTGACCGGTTCTCCATTGTGCACACTGAAGCCGCTATTTTTCCAATGCTTCCTAGAGACGCGATTAATCGCGTCTCTACAATTTTTGCCAATTTCCTTTCTGCCACCAGCATGCGAATTACTCTGCCACGCAGCGTTTCTTCCAATACCTTGATATTTATCCGGGGCATGACATAAAACATTCTCTGTTTGGTTAGACATGGCTTTCAGCTTTTTCTTGCGGAATTCATTAAAAATAATTCAGACTCTTCCCAGCAGCTGTTGATACACACCTCGATATAATGACACAATCCGTTTCCAGGAAAAATATTGGGCCGCGCTTAAAGCGCCCGCTTGCAGGCGTTGGATCAAAACAGGATCTTTCAGCACTAGTTTGATTCCTTCTGCCAATGCTTTATCATCATTGGGAAGCACACCCCAAAAGTGTTTGCCATGGGTCAATTGCTCCAACAGCAGCATGGAATCCGTGCTAATCACGGCTTTTCCATAGGCCAGCAGGGCAATCAGAGAGCTGCGGTTTAATTGCACGCCTTCGGTGTAGGGTTGTACGGCAAGCGAAAATTTGGCAAACACATCAGCAATATGATCTGTTGCCAGGTATCCGGTAAAGTGAATATCCTCACTGAGTCCCAGGCTCTGAATCATATCATGTACTTTTTTATGATACGCGTAGCGCTGAGGTTCAAGCGCGCCCACAACAACCAAACCTATATTCTGCTGCTCGTTTTTCAAGCGACGTAAGGCTGGAAGCATAATTTCCCACCCTTTGTTGGGCATGACTGTGCCGAAGTGAAGCAACCAGGTCTTTTGTTGATCCGGCAAAACAAAAGACCTTTCTCCGGCTGCCGGATTTTCCTCCAAACTCCCGACATTGCTGCCTAGAGGAATCACCTGAATGCCGGCAGTTCGCGCGGCATGGTTTTGTTGGACTTGGCTTTGATCCCATTGATTGGTACAGATCACGCGCTGGGCAAACCGGATTGCCGGCCAGAGACGCAATCGTCCTTTAGTCGTATACGTGCCGTATTCATGCAAAGTCAGCACACGCCTCCACTGTGGACGCCGCCAGTGCAACCAGGCAAAAAGCAGATTCGGTGCCAGCCCTTTTTCAAAACCTGCGCTTGGATAATGAAGATTCACCACCTCCGGTTGGATGCGATCCAGTAGTCGTACAATGGTTTTTATTCCTGGTGCCTGCCAATGATCGATTTCCGGATACACCTTTATATGGGCGGATGCTTTCACCTCCGCTTGACACGAAGTGATCACCGAAACGCTTTCTCCGGCTATATCCAGCTTTTCAGCCAGACAGCGAACTTGATCACCAACCCCGCAGCGGGTATTTGGATAAGATCCTGAAATTAAACAAATCTTCATAGAAAAACCTCAAAAAGTATTCAGAGTACAGGAGTCAGAAGCCGGAATAAAATTAATGAACACTTTCATTTTAGAAAAGCGTTCTTTTCTGAGTCTTGTTTTATAGCCTTTGCTTTTCATACTTCATTCTGTATTCTTTTTTCAAACAACACCACAACATTCATCATCCAGTACTGTGCATAGCGTTCTTCCAATGTTTTCCACATTTCCGGCCGGCAAGGCTGGATTTTGGTGCGTAACCATAATAAAATATCTGCTTTTCCTCCCCAATAGCCATATCCTCCGGCCTGGATCAGTTTCCAGGCAAACGGCTGAGCAAGCGAACGTAAATCCCCGGCGGTATACTGGGTTTCCCAGCCCCAGGGCCAATCTCCCAGCCAGCGATGCCTCAACTTGATTAACGTATAGGGATTAAACGTCTGCGGGACATCAATAATTATAAAGCCTCCCGGTTTAAGCAAGCGGTTCATCTCTGTTAAAACCGGCTGAGGATCAGGAAAATGCTCCAGCAAGCCTTGGGAAAAAATTACATCCAAGGATTCTGCCAACAGCCCGGTTTTCCGAACATCCGCCTGGTGCAATATAATACTTCGCTTTAATTGACGCGCGGCAGTTGCCGCCAGTTTTAACGCTGAAGCAAAACGATCCAAAGCGTGAACTTCCCGTCGTGGCTGTTTGGCCAAATTCAGAGCATCCAGGGCAGGACCACAACCAACCTCCAGTATCTTCGGGCGGGTCTTCTTTTTCAAGGCCCGGTTCAACAAGGCATACAAAGGCTTGCGGCCCTGGCTTCTTTCTTTCAACTGTTTTTTCCAACTCACTTTTTTTTCGCTTAGCCATACTTTTTCAAATACCTGTTTACGTTCCGGTCCGGCCTTTCCCGGCCTACGGCTAACAACAACCAGGGTCGCGGATAAGAACAAAGCCATATGCATGCCGCGATCATGGATCAAGCAATGCTCAAAACAATTGGCCGCCACAAAACCTGCCAGACTCGCGCTCAACACCCAACCCATGGCTGACGGCCATCCGGACGGAAGTCGGCCTACTTGCTTAAATAAAACCTTGGCAGCACGAACACCGGCCCACAGCAAAGCAACAAGTCCTACAAATCCGGTTTCTGCCAGTACCATGAGCCATAGAGAATGCGGATGCGTAATCACACCAATCGGATTGATATCACTGCCGGCCAGGGCCGGTGCTAAAAAGCGATACATACCAGGTCCGATTCCCACCCACGGTGATTGCAAAAATAATTTCCCCACCACGCTCACATAGGCAAAGCGATCCATGAGCGACATCCATTTGGTTTCCCAAAATGAATTGGCAAGCCAGTCCGGCTGCCGGAACACAAACAAGATAAAAACACCGGCAGTCATGGTAATCAACCACATACGAAAACGGATCAATTTCCAGAAGAGATAAAACACCATAACTACGACCACGGTCCCCAATACCACCAGACCGGTAAATGAAAAGGTGAGGAGCAGAGCAGCCAATAAAATCGGTGTTGCCAACAAACCCAAAAGACGTCCGCTGCTACGCGGATAAAATAAAGCTGCCGCCGCGGTAAAGGGCAGCAGCATGGACACAAAAACCGCCAGCGTATTCGGCCCAAAGCCGGCGCCGGCCCGGACCATCTCTCCTCTACTGGTCATAATACGCAAGACCTGAGGATCATCCGTAATCCCGGTCATGGTTTGCGTTATTCCCTGCCAGGCTGTGACTATTCCAGCCAGCACCAGGGTCCAGATCAGCAGCTCTGCTTCTTTTCCACGCCGCAATATATGCGCACCCAGGATAGCCACCAGGATAAATTCCATCCAGCGCAAGGCACCCTTCATGGCAATCGGTGTCAGGGCTGTAAATGCCGAAACCACCACCACCAGGGCAAAAGGCAACAACCAGATCGCCACTGGATTGGCCGTACGCTGCCAGGCACGCTGCCGAACAATATGCCACAGCCAGCCGGGCAAACAAACGAACAACAGCATTTCACCGGTATAGACTGTACCCCAACCCCACAATTCTCTAGCTTGTTCAAAAGGAAGTAAAAAACCGAAAAGCAGGAGCGCTCCCAGCGGAGCGGCAAATGAGAGCAGCAAGGCCATCAAACCGACCAGCAAGAGACTGAGTGCCTGGGTTGGAAAAAAAAGATAGACAAGAGCAGCTAGGCACACACCACCGGTCTTCAGAGTTTTTCTCTGTAGTTCGGTTTTTAGCTGTGGAAATACTCTGCAGCCGAATTCTGTCACTTGTTGCAATGCCATCAGTAGGAGCTAACCATTTCGTTCTTTTTTTTATTCATGCGAAACTTGAGCAACACTTTTCTCTTCTTTATAGACTTCCACCCGGGTGACCATACCGGACAATTCTACTTTTGGTGTGGTCAGCAAACACCAGGCTCCGGCTTTGAGTCCACAGGGTTCACGAGGAAAACCCGGGCAGTCACGCACCAAACGCAAGGCACCATCCACACGCATTGCCAGTTTCACATCCTGCTTGCCTGCCAAAGGAACCTGAATCCCCGGCACATCCCTGGCCGCAACCGGTTGCACGGATAATATCTCACCTATTTTTTCACCCTGTCGATTGAGCAACGCGTTTCCCGGATCCAACTGCGCCACCACTTCAGGTAAGGGTTTGGGCACGCGTACAATCACCAGTGCCACTCCTACAAAATCTTTTTCAATGGCGCTGCGTGAAATCGAATACTGCACCACCATCACCGCGGCAGCCATAGCCAAGGTTAAAGCAATTACATCCCACCAGCGAAGTGTCCAGTCTGATTTCATGATATACTCCTTTATAATTTATCTGTTGGGCAGACACACAGGTCTGCCCCTACGATTCATTTATTTTATCTGGCGGGCGAACACAAGGTTCGCCCCTACGGTTCATTGGTTTTATCTGGTGGGCGAGGACACCTCGCCCCTACGATTCATTTATTTTGATTTTGCTCTTCTCTGTGACCTCTGTGCCTCC
>JAGLMY010000109.1 GCA_023139775.1 bacterium | reverse complement strand
AGGCACAAAGGACACTAAGATACACAAAGGAAAGCCTAAGATAGACCTTAATTATTAATCATTATGCTGCTTAGTGAACCTTTGTGGCCTTAGTGCCTTTGTGGTGAGTTTTTTAAGGATAAAGTAACTATTTGCCTGTTTGTGTAGCAATCAGGTAATGTTGCAATATGAGTTACAATCTGCCACAGAAATATAA
Source organism: bacterium (assembly GCA_023139775.1). Classification (GTDB taxonomy): domain Bacteria; phylum Oederibacteriota; class JAAXVQ01; order JAAXVQ01; family JAUVAV01; genus JAGLMY01. Next base: position 6,022 of record JAGLMY010000109.1, on the reverse strand, counting down.
TAGTCAATTAATTATTCCCAATCCGGCAAAAGCAGCGTAAAATATTCCTAAGTGCCACTTGCTATATTTGCCACGGCGATAATTGATAATCTTTATTGAGGGATTAGGTGCCAGGCACCTGGAAAATATTCATAGTATTATAAGTTAAACAAATAGTTTGTTGAGGAGGAGTTGTGGAAAAACATGGATTAGCAATTTTTGGTGTGTGTTTGGCGTTGGGTATAATTATTGGCACAGCTATATTTGTCACTGGGATAAAAGAGGTGGTGCCCAGCAATCAGGTAGTGAAAGTACGCGGCGTAGCTGAACAATTTATAGAAACCGATCGCGTTGATTGGAAAATTAGTATTAGTTATTCTCATAAAGAACTTGCTGCCGCTTATGCAAAAGTTGACATGGCTGTAAAAAAAGTGAAAACTTTTTTAGTTAAAAATCAGGTGCCGGAACAAGCTGTCAAACTTGTTGGTTATGACCAAAACAGACGGACACAGATGATCACCTTGGATGAATTTGGCAATCAAAAAGAAGAATTTATTGGTTATGAAGTAAGCTGTTCTGTATTTTTAGAAGCTTTTGAAGATTTGAATTTAGTGGAAAAGTTAAAAAAAGAGTTTGCCCTGGTCATCCAAAAACAAGGCATAGCTGCTGTAGCCCATTCTCCTTACTTTTATTATCATAAAAAAGTCAGTGACATAAAACCAGCCTTACTGGAAAAAGCTGCCAAAAATGCCTTTGAACGAGCTACAATTGTGGCTAAAAATAGCGGTGCTAAAATCGGCAAATTGAAAGCTGCGCGCCAAGGTAATTTTGAAGGCATGGGGGAAGACGGATTGGTTGGTGGGTATAATAGAAAACAACGGATAAGTGCCGTGGTGACTGTGGATTATTCGTTGAAATAGATTACTACTTGGGTGGGGGACGTTGTTTGGTAATGATTCTGCTGCAAAACCCACTAAAAAGTCATTGCTTGTGCCCTTTGGGTACGAGCGATTGATTGTCGCTCATAATTGTATTGCTTCAGTTGAAGCAATACAATTGTGAGATATGTTGCGGCGAATTATTTTGCTGAATAAATAAGGATTGAAATGATAAATCGATAAGGAGATGGACATGTTCTTTTTTCTCAAACTCGCTTTCAATAGTGTGCTCAAGAATAAACGCAGTACCTTTACGATTCTATTAGTGGTTTTTATCTGTGTATTGACCATGGAATTCACCGTGGGATATATGGATGGCTTTAAAATCAAGCTCATGGATGATGCCTTAAAGCAAAGCGGCCATATTAAAATTTACAATCAGGGTTATTATGATAATTTTGATTTTGCTCCCATTGATTATAATTTGACTTTAAGCCCGGAGGATTTGACCCGCATCCATAATGTAGAGGGTGTAACCTCAATCCGGCCAGAAATCAATTTTGGCGCTATGGCAAATTCTGAGACAAAGAATCAGGAAACCATGGTCAAGGCGATTGATTATACTATTGCCGGGGATATTTACGACAAACGGAAAAATAATATTCGTCAGGGGCATTTTCTGCAAGCAGATAAGGATGTTGTCATTGGTGAAAAAATGGCGCGAATACTTGAACTTAAAATAGATGATCAAGTTATTTTATTAACCATGGATCAATATGGAGGAATTAATGCGGTGGAAGGGAAGATTGTCGGTCTTTTTAAAAGTCAGATTCCCGCAGAAAATGACAGCCTCATCATTTGTTCCTTGGCCTTGGCCCAACAGCTGCTCGCTTTAGAAAATAGTGTTACGCAAGTCACCGTCAATATCGCTGATATCTGGCAAACAGAAACAGTGGTTAAAGAGATTGAAAAACTGTCTTTGGCAAACAGTATTGTAATTCCTTGGCAAAAAGGTCAGGCTTTTTTAGTTTCAATACTGGAAATGATGGATACCTGGATTTATGTGATTATGGGAATGATTATTTTTGTGGCAGCCATGGGTATTTCAAATTCCTTCTTAATGAATATTATGGGACGTTTGCCTGAGTTTGGTGTACTCCGCGCCATGGGCCTGAGCCGTTCGCAGATGTTTGGGATGATTTTATCAGAGTCTTTTATACTGGGATTGTTGGGATCTATACTGGGTCTGATTCCTGGTGTGGGTTTAGTTTATTATTTTCAGATCAATCCGATTAACTACGAAGCCATGGGAGAATCATTTGAAAGTTTCGAAGGATTAGACGCGGTGATTGGTACGGCCCTGGTACCTGAAACCGCCATTGTAGTATTAATAACCGGATTGTTGATTTCGGTTTTTGCCGCTTCCTATCCCGCCCTGGTGGCTATACGAAAAAAACCGGTAGAAATTCTAAGGGTGCTGCAATGAAAAATAAAATTATAAAAATCGCGCTCCAAAATGTAATCAAGCATAAACGCAGAACGCTTTTTAATGCTTTAACCTTTGCGGCTAATGCTTTTGCCTTGGTTACTCTCATCGGGATGCTAAATGGTATGTATAATAGTATTTATGAGCGTTCCATTGATTTACAAACCGGTCATTTTAAAATTTATCATAAAGATTACCTGGAAGAAAAAAATAGAATGCCCTTGGAGTATAATATTGATCATCCTGAGCAAGTAATCGCAGATATTCAATCTATCCCTTATTTTGTGGGAGCAGCACCCCGGATTATGCATAATGGGATTATCAGCAATACCCGCAACAAAACCGGAATTGCTGTAATGGGAATTGAGATGGAGCAAGAGCTGATTACCACGAAATTATTTGAGAAAATTCCTCCGCCAGAGTATCTGGAAAAAAACCAAGGTGAAATAATCATTGGCCGGCGTTTATCAGAATTATTCAAAACCGGCAAAGCGGATTTTCTCTTGTTTTACTCCCAGACCATTCACAAAGCCAATAACCTGGTTGATGTGGTGGTTAAAGGGATCTATAGCATTGGCTTTGATAAAATGGAAAAAAGCATTGCTTTTGTACCGTTGGCATTTGCTCAGGAATTTTTTGATATGGACGATAAAGCGACTGAGATTATTGTCAGAATTAAAGATCGAAAATATCTTCCTCAGGCGCAAGTTGCATTGGAAAAAATAATTCAGGCCAAATATTCCATGCTGGTGGTCAGTAATTGGAAACAAGAAGCTTCTGATTTGATTGCCGGTGCCCAAGCTGATTATGTTTCCTACGCAGTAATTTTTGCGATCTTATTATTTTTGGCTATCTTTATAATTATGAATACTCTGACCATAACCGTTTTTGAACGTACAGCTGAGATAGGGACGCTGCGGGCTATTGGCCTGGAAACCGGCCAGGTGCGTTGGATGTTTTTGTATGAGGGGATTTTTCTGGCGTTAATCGGCGCGATTATTGGCGGCATTTTAGCGATCCCCATGGCGTATTACATGAATGTAGTTGGAATATCCATGCCGGCGGAATTTAAAGATAAAATGCCCTTTCCGATTGAAGCCATGGTTTCTAAAAATGTTTGGTGGGATTGGGTTTTAGTAACCGGCATCTGCCTGGTCACCGGAATTATCGGTGCGATTTTACCCGCCAACCGGGCAGCCAAGATAAAAATTGTTGATGCCTTGAAAAAAGGAGTCCGTTAAGTTAGAGGGAAACGGGTTTTAACTGGAATAGATAACTAAAAGAAGAGGTGAAGCAGATGAAAAAGATAGTGATTTTATTCTGTGTTCTAGGTATGACCAATATAGTGTTGGCAGAAGAAGCTAAATTAGAGAACGATCAAACCAAGCCAGGCAAAGCTGTGGGAGAAGAAATAACAACTGCTAAGCCAAAAAAATATTCTCAAGCACTGGCGCAAGAATTATTAAAGGCCAGTGATGACAGTATGTATCCGGAATATTTTAAATCAACTTTTACTATGGTGACGCATCGTAAAAATAAAAAAGACTTAAAATATACGTATCTCATGCATGGAAAGGGAAGTAATACAGCTTTAATGGAAATTACTGAACCTGCGAGGGAAAAGGGTAAAAAAATACTTTTAACTAAAGATAATTTATGGATGTATATCCCGGCAGTTTCGCGGCCGATCCGCTTAAGTCGTAAACAGAGTTTTATGGGTTCGGCTTTTTCCAATGAAGATCTCATGAATTCCACTATGGCTGATGATTATGCTCCGGAGATAATCGATAAAAAAGGTGAACTCTATCTATTGAGTATGAAAGGCAAGAGGCGCGATGTGGCGTATGCTAAGATCGAAATGTGGATTCATGGTAAAACCAAGATACCAACTGCGGCGACTTATTATGGATTATCAGGTAAAGCCATCAAAAAAATGGAATTTTCTGAGATTAGAAAACTAGCCGGTAAAATGCGTCCGGCTAAAATGCTAATGATCGATTTACTGGAAGCAGGGGCTTCAACTGAAGTGCTGATGAAGACCTTGGTAAAATTAAAGACAGTTCCTGATTATATGTTTGATCAAACCCAGTTAGGGCGTTAATTTGTCCGGATTCCCGGTTTGATGTGAATTTGCCGGGGACTTCTTTTGGTTACGAGTCTGGGATGAAGATATTTTAAGAAAGCGGTAGAAAAATGAAGGATCAAAAAAGCAGAATTATTTTGGGATTGATTTTTATTAGTGTTATCTTTGGTGCGCCACTAGCTGAGGCTTTTGATGTTAACCTGGAAGCGCAGACTCGCATCACTCAGACTGAGTATATCCAAAATGATATTTTGGATATACTGCATGACCAACAGAGTCTTTCTAAAACCACGGCCTTTGAAAAATTAACCTTCAAGTGTAAAAAGCGGTTGGATGATGTTCAGTTTGTTTTTGAAAATCGTTTAATACTCTGGCCGGACCAAACACCTATTGAGCATACAGTTGATAATGCGTATTTTTCAATTGCCAATGGTCCTTTGATTCTATATCTCGGAAAACAACGGATTAAGTGGGGCACAGGGTATTTCTGGAATCCAGTTGATGTATTGCAGTCGCCCAAGAATGTATTTGATCTGTCCGACAGCTTGGAAGGAATAATGGCATTACGTTGTGAATATTCTCATCCCTGGTTAACCCCTTCAGTGATTCTTGTCTTAAACTCTAACGATTATAGGCTGGAAGCTTCCAGTAATTATAAATTCGGCTTACAACTTTATAAATTAATTGGCACCATGGATTTATTCTTAAATTCGGTCTATTGGCATAACAATCTGCAAAGTGTGGGAAGTGCCTTATCCTGGGATGTGGACTGGTTTATTATCAATGCTGAAGCAGGAGCAGTTAAATATATTAATAATACCTTTAGCCTGGCCCAAACCTTGAAAGATCAAGCAAGTCAAATACAATTTAATTATTTATTGGGACTTTCGCGACAAATGGGTGAGACCGTTTTTATTACTGCTGAATATTATCATCATGCCGGTGGACTTAATAATACGGATTTTGATTTATATATTAATGAAGTGTTTCAAGATTCAGACTGGCTTCAATATATGGGCCCGGCTATGAAAAAAGATTATGCTGCCTTTAATCTTTCCTATACCCTGGATAATACCTGGGGAATCAATGTAGTGGCGATTACCGGATTAAATGACGGCACTTTTTATTTATATCCCAGACTAAGTTATGTTGAAAATCCCAATTATAGTATTGAGTTGGGGTATTTTAAAAATTTTGCCACCCCCGGCAACCAAGAAGGGTACTATATTACCCCTATGCAATATGCGGTAGAATTGCGATTGATCGGATATTTTTAATATGATTAGGTATAAAGGAGGTCATGATGACATTAGCCATAGAAATTAAAGCAGTGAAAAAAGAATATGAATTGGGTAAAACCAAAGTGCCGGCCTTAAGAGGGGTTGATTTAGAGATTAAAGCCGGAGAATTTTTATCCATTGTCGGACCTTCCGGTTCAGGTAAAACCACGCTGCTAAATTTGATTGGTTGTCTGGATGAGCCCACTTCAGGATCAGTCACGTTATTTGGCAACCAGGATATTTCGCACTTGCAGGACAGCGTTGCCACAAAATTACGGCGGGATTCAATTGGTTTTATCTTTCAAACTTTTAATTT
>JAGLMY010000108.1 GCA_023139775.1 bacterium | reverse complement strand
CGGAAAGGAAAAAACGTATCGATCAAATTATCCAGGAAGTTAGTTTGGAAGAGTTTGTAGCCCATAAACCGGATGAATTATCAGGCGGACAAAGGCAGCGCATTGCAGTGGCTAGAGCTTTGATTACCAAACCAAAACTTGTTCTGGCTGACGAACCAACAGCGAATTTAGATAAAAAAACCGGTTTGAATATTTTGAATATGATGAAAGAAATGAATCGAACGCATAAAACAACTTTTGTTTTTTCGACCCATGATCCGAAAGTTATGCAACTGGCTCGTCGCGTAGTCGTGCTGGAAGATGGTGAAATTAGTTCAGACTCATAAAATGAAGGTGCTTAAAATGGATTTTTTAGCTTTATTGGTTTTTATTGTTGTTCAAATCATATTTATTCCACTGGCCATGGTTGGCTTTATTCTTGTTGCTTATAAGCAGATGTATGTTAGTAAAAAGCCGGGAGTTTCAGCTTCGGCCGGCGAAGTAATAAACGGCAGGTGGACAATGGATGTTTTCGGCTTACAAAAGGATTCCGTTTTTTCAAGACCTCAGTTCAAGGGAAAACTATAAACCAGGTAATATTTTTTGAAATCATTGCCAATGCGGTAGGTATCACAAACAACATTATTATTTTTATTAATATGCAGGAAGGAATAAGTGCTGCGAGTAGTTGTCTCGCCACTGCCTTTGGAATGAGCCAGATTAATCTGCCAGACACCCTCGATTTGCATATGACTATAACTATGAGTATGACCGCAAAAGTAAGCCAAAACACCTTGCTCTTTTAATAATTCCCAAAATCGATCACGATTAGCTGGATAAAAATTCAAGCTGTCGGTACTATGTTTTGTCCGGCCGGTTTCCATATCCGGTTGGGGATAAGCCGGTTCATGTCCAAAAACAAATTTGAGTGGTTGCTTAGTTTGAGTCAAATCATCAACCAGCCAATTGTAAAGATTATCTGAAATATCACCATCACTACCGCGATCATTAGTGCCGTCAAAATATACATTTAATATCACAAAATGTGCTTGTTGGAAATCAAAAGAGTAAGTGGTTTCCTCACCACCTGCCGGACCACTATTTACTATATTAGGCAGCGAATTCCCGCGCTTATTGAAATTTCGCAACCATTCCATTTGGGCGGAATCCAGCAACTCATGATTGCCGACTACCGGATACCAGAGATAGCTTTGACCTAAATAGGACGTGACCATTTTATAGACATAAGCCGGCGGCGTCATATCACCCAGTGTGATCATAAAAGAGCCATAGCCACACTGCGCAATCGATTCACATACACCGCGAAAATAAGTCGGATAATCTCCAGTATATTCGTGAATATCGGCAGTGAGGCAAAAACTAAAATCATGCTCGCATTTGGAAACGACCTCACTGCTTGACGGATCCGTTGGCAGCGAATTTTGTTGACTGCACGCAACCAGAATACTGCTGAGGATGGGTATGAGCAGCAGCAGAATACTTTTAAAAAAGAATTTAGAGCTTGAGGACGTTGGAACCCGATTTGAAAAGAGGATTGGCTGTAAAAGCATTTAGAGACACTACTCCCATTCCCCCCCCTTTATTTAATTTTATACTTCAACTCATTACTGTCCGAATTATCAGCATCCCTGGCGATATTAGATTACCACTTCAATAATTAATTTGGACACATATGACTTCAACCATTGTATTATCGTCAGCATTGCGGATTTTATTAATATTTATCTTTACTAAGGGGAATTATTCCTTGAATTTTAATTAATTTTCCATGGATTTTTTGTACAACATGATGTATTAATAGATTTAAATCAGGATTATTAGCATCCCTTTTCCGAATGAAAATATTAGTAATTACTTAGATACATAACTTGGAGAAAACACCTTTTTAAATCGAGTATGTTCAGATGCCGGTTGCCGGTCTTTACCCAAGCAATAAGGTGGGGCGAAAATCATATTAAAAAGGACAGCATCAGAGTAAAATTATGAATAAATTAAAATGGAATAATTATATCGGCCTTAGTCTGGATGTTATTTTAATTTGTTTGATTCTGAGCGTTTGCGTCAGTTTGATTCTGGGCGGCTTTACTCTCGATTTCCGCGGCGTATCGCTCTCCCTGGATCGTTTATCCAAACCTGTTTTCCATATTATGAGTTTAATATATTTAAAATACCTTATCCAGCCGGCCTTTCGGGATAAGGTGGACGGTTTTTTTATAAATTTAGTCCAGGATCTCCGGAAACAGATATGCGTATTAATACTATTACTGCTGGTTACAGGTGGTTTGGTACTATGTTATTTTATTTTCCCTCAATATGATATATGGAATCTGGATTTGGAAAGTGGACATGCTACTGCCTTTTCCGGTTGGATTCTATTCAACCTGGTGTTTCTCGGATCAGTGATTTATCGTATGGAAAAATCTCGTACACTCAGACAATCCCGATTATGGCTGCCGATTATCATCCTCTTTTTATATCTATCATTTGATGAGGTTTTTTCCTTTCATGAATGGTTGCCGGCCCCTGCATTTATTCAAGAACTTTCAAAAAAGTATCCGGTATTCGAAAGATTTGATTGGCTCAGAATGTATATTCCGATCTTCGCGGCCGTAGGTATTTACCTTATCTATTTTATGTTCAATAAGATTTACCAATATAAGTCGGCATTTATAGTGATGGGATTGGGAGGTTTTGTGTATGCCCTATCCATTGGCACTGAAATGATAATGATGCAATTGAATCTTCGAGAAACCAGCTTCCATGATGTGCAGGTAGCCAGTGAAGAAGGTTTGGAAATGTTGGGGACGATTTTATTTATATCGGCTTTTCTGATTTATTTAAGACTATTGCTAAAGAAAACCGAGAACGGTTTTAAAAAAATTAACTGAAGTTTTGCTGTTTTTCGGTCAAGCCCCTATATTTTTGCACAAAACTTTGTCTGCTAAATGAGAGCCTCTTAGTTCTGGGGTCGAGTAGCCTGGGGCTGTAATTCCCCCGGGCTACTCGACCCTTAACCACCTTTGATTTTGATTCCCAACTTGGCAAAGGTTGGGTAAAATTAGAACCAATGTTGATATATTGTTGGAGGTAGAGTATGAGTAAAATATCTGTAAAGGGCCGAGATATAACAATAGTTTCCCAAAAAGAAGAAGATTATATCTGCATCACGGATATAGCACGATATAAAAATGCGGACCGAACTGATGACTTAATTCGGAACTGGTTAAGAAATAGAAATACCATAGAGTTTCTCGGTATTTGGGAGCAGCTCAACAACTCGAATTTTAAACCCGTGGAATTCGACGGGTTTAAAAAACAAGCTGGATTGAATAGTTTTACATTAACGCCAAGCCAGTGGATTGAAAAAACAAAAGCCATTGGCATAACCTCAAAAGCCGGACGCTACGGTGGCACTTATGCGCATAAAGATATTGCTTTTGAGTTTGCATCGTGGATTTCGGTTGAATTTAAGTTATATCTAATCAAAGAATTTCAGCGGCTAAAAGAATCAGAACAAAAACAGCTCGGCTGGGATATAAAAAGGAACCTGGCAAAAATTAATTACCGTATTCATACTGATGCCATAAAGGAAAATTTGATTCCCAAGGAATTAAGTAAGCAGCAAATCAATCAGGTATATGCCTCTGAAGCGGATGTTTTAAACATGGCTTTGTTTGGTATGACTGCAAAAGAGTGGAGGGGTCCAAATTCGGATAAAAAAGGAAATATCCGGGATTATGCCAATGAATGGAGTCAAACTGGGATGGTCCACTCTGACCCCGATTACGTCCAGCTATTTTTGAATATATAGAAATCTTTTATAATCGTAACCGAATGCACTCGACGTTGGGATACATAAGTCCCGAGGAACATGAACGACAGTGGGTTAATTAGATGTCCGTTTTTCTAGGGCAAGTCCAGTGTGCCCGGAATTACGCTTTAGGAAGATTTCTGCCACTTAAGATTATTGGCCCAAAGCAAGGAAAATTTGGTATATCAGGATAGCTGGCCACACCAAGGCTTTTAAAATACCTAAAATCCCTCCCCAAAAACTATGAGCATGTTGTATAAAGTAAATTGCTGCCCCAATACAGCCTAAAAAATAAAATCCTCCGGATGATGCGTGCGTGGTTTTCATAGGTTTTCTCCTTAAAAACTATTATTAATGTAGAAAGGTGTATGGTTATTATCCTCTGATTCAGAGATTTACTTATAAAACCAAGGAAAAGTCAAGTAGAATGGGGGAAGTCCGGTAATTAAAATAACCAGTTAACTAAGAAGTATTTTCAATGAAAAAACACTATTCCTGGTGCGCCGCAGATAAGCTGTATAAATAATGATGAAGGCGGGCCCTTCGGAGCCGGTATGCAGGTACAGGCTTCAAACCGCCTTATGCTGCTGTAGTCAAAAGCTATGGTAGTGAGCGATGAGGAAAAGTCTCAACCAAATGAGGCAGGTGTAAATATGGGAGACGAACGTAAGTGAACCACTGCTGAACGCGTCGAGAGGTTCCCGCACCGTTCTGCGAGCGGCTTAAGGGGAAGTTCCTTTGGCCGACTCACCTCAGTCAACTTTTCAACTTAAGCGAAATGGTGGATATTGATCGGTAATCAAAAGAAACGCATATGCTTGTATGCGGAGGACGTATCTAAAAACATTCACAATATAATTAAAAAGTCCTTGAGGAAAACGGCCAGTGAATAAAATACTAAACCAAGCAATGATAACAACCACGACAACTCCGATACTTAAAAAAGCCAGCACAATATAGTGGGGTATGGCTAAAAACCACTTAACCAATGGCAACCAACGATTCAGTTCAGTTTTAGCATCTGGGTAAAGTATAGTAATATGCACATTTTGGTCTTCATCGGTAGAAGGATAAACATCATTCAACAAACAAAAGGACGCTCCTAATCGGGTCATGAATTTTACTAAAGCTACGTTCCAATCAAACCACCACTTAGGATATTTTTGGCGAAACAGAATCATCAAGAAGGTAGGTATTACGATAAAGCCAGTGGCAGCAATGACAATCCCTCGCTCAGACTCACCCCCTGAATTAATGCCATAAAGAAAAAACCAAATAATACTTATGGGAATCAACCAAAATACCCGAAAAAATGTACTCCAACGGTTGAGTACTCTATCAGGATAATCAATGTCCAACGTTACTGGGTAATTAGAAGAATTTGACATAGGATCCTCCAAGGCTTTTAATAGGGTAATAAAGAGTAACATAATATATATAGTTAAAATGTTCAAGTGAATTCCTTAATAATAATTTATTTGGCAGAAGTATTCAATAACGCCCTTGTTAAGAGTAGGTATGTAAGGGAAAGGAAATAATCTGAGGGTTTTAGAGGACGACGTTGGAATCGAGCACTGCTCTCCAACAAGATAGAGGCTTGACCGAATCAGCGTTAGCTAGTTATAATCCAATTAAGAGCTTATTTTATAAAAAGGCAAATTACATGAAAATACTTTTACCGAGAAAATCATTCTCATCAAAAAGTAAAATCAAACATCAATCTCAAGTAGTAACTAATGAACCATTACAATCTACGTCACCTTTTAATTTAACTAATAAAGAACATTGTGCTTGTGACGGTGCCTGCCCACGGTGCGAAGTTATTCAACCAAAGCTTAAGACAGGGCCATCAATAGCCGGCTTAGAGCAAGAAGCAGATCACCTGGCGGATAACCATTCAATGGCGATTATTAAGCATGGTATTAATCACGCTAATATCCGCACTGATCATCAAGCAGCAAACGCGACAGAGGCGTTGAATGCTAGAGCATTTACGCTTGGTAATGACATATACTTTAATCAAGGGGAATTTAATCCTCATACTCATGCTGGAAGAAAATTGTTAGCTCATGAATTAGTACATGTGGGACAACAAAAAAACATCTCTTCCAGTCAACAGCTGGTGCAAAGAAAAAAGAAAAAAGCGCCAACTGAAAGGCAACTATTAAATGCCTGGCTATATTACTGGAGACAATGGAAAAAGAAGAAAACTAAAAATCCGAATTTTTCAATGGATTGTGTTAGAGGTGCGTTAAAAGTAGTTGGTAGGTTAGGTGGCTCAAGGAATCTATCGAAAACCGTGGTTTTTCATGGTAAACCCTATAGTCGAAAAGCAAGTAAACAAGAAGGCAAAGAGGCTTTAAGTCGTTTCAAAAGCGGACATAAAGATTTCATTGTAAATGAGCATCTTATTGTTTGGGACAGGACCGTAAATACAGGTATTGTCTTCAGGATGTTTCCTTTAAAACCAGGGATGCTGATATACACTTCGGAAAAATACACCAACCGATGGAATTATCGTCATATGTGTATGTATACCGGCCAAGGAAAAAAACTGGACAGTATCAATATAACCAAACCTAAACCAAAACCATTTAAACCTGTTTGGGGTAGTGGTCCAACACAATTTTTTGTTGTTTTAAAAGTCTATGATCCTTTTAAAAACGCGCGAACAAAAGCAATGGGATTATTTGGTATGTTAAAATGGGTTTTTTCAAATATTAACTTAGTTTGGAAAGTTGTTCCTAAGTGGATGAAGAGACTATTGGGAAAATAAGGGGCAGGAGTCTTGCGCCAGGCAAAGTCTGGACAAAGGGAATGAGGTGAGTGTCTGGGTTCAGAGTAAACTTGTGATTCTGCTGCAAAACCCCTCTTT
>JAGLMY010000107.1 GCA_023139775.1 bacterium | reverse complement strand
AGAAAATTATCCGGCATATGCTGGATTATAATTGTGCCGAGCAGGGAAGCGGGAAAATTTCTCAAAATGTAGGTAAAAGCCTCTACTCCGCCGGTAGATCCGCCCATAACCAAGAGTTTGGCTGAAGCTATGGTTTTGATAACTTTAATGCCGGGTTTGGCTACAGTTAAGTTCATGGCCTGGATATGCGCATGTTTGGCCGCTCTCAAGGTTTTTGCTAAATTGCTGCCCAGCTGCATAAAAGCTTCCGGATTTTCCGGTTTTTCAATAACCTCAAAAGCTCCCATTTCCAAAGCCTGAATGGAAAGCAAACTGCCGGTTTGGATAAATGAGCTTATAATGACTACTGGCAAAGGATAATGTTGCATAATTTTTTTCAGAAAGGTTATACCGTCCATGCGTGGCATTTCAATATCCAGAGTGATTACATCAGGTTTTTGAGCTATGATTTTTTTACGTGCATCATAAGGATCCGCGGCCGTATCGATAATTTCTATATCTGAAAAAGGTTCCAAGGCTTTGGCAACAAATTTTTGGATGGTTTTTGAATCATCTACAATCAGTAAGCGTATCATGATTATTTTTCCTGCTCCTTCGCCCCAATCCGGATAAACCGGAACCAAATTTAGCCGCCGATACACGCCGATATACACAAATTAAAAATCTTTTTTATATCTGCGTTTATTTGCGTTCATTGGCGGTTAATTTTCTTTCCATCTTTGAAAGAATTTCACCGATTTTCCAGCACACTATTATCCAGGTTCAATTTAACTGCCAGCCAGTTTTCTTCAATCATTACTAAAATAAGTTTTTGTTTTAACCGGGTCGGCGTTTTCAGAGGTCCCAGCCGGTCTATAAAAACCCGGGGCACGTTCATGCCGCGGGGTTGGATAAGATCTTTGTACTTGGTTAAAAAATTTCCGCATATTACATTGGTAAGTTCTCCTAAAACATCCTGCTGCAAGTCAACCGGCGGAAGCTCCGGGCCCGGTTCCAGGCCAATCATGCTGGCGGTAAGCTCAACCAGAGTTTTCCGGGGAGCAGAGAGAGTCAGGCTGCCCGGATATCTTCCCGCGAAACTAACTTCAGCACTTAGTACATCGGTCTCTTTAATCATGATATTATTGGGGGGGTTCTCAGCGTAATTAAAAGTGTAAAATTCAAGGACTTTGTGTGCTATCTCCAAAAGACTTTTTTCAGTAATTTGTGTTGGCACGTTATTGGTCCTCCCTTACAATTTCTGTAATTTGCTTATACAGCTCTTCAGCTGTAAACGGCTTCTGAATAAGTAAAATCCCCTGCTCTACAAAATCCTGCAGCCGCGGTTGATGGGCTTCGCTGGTGATTATCACGATTTTTACATGCTGAAGTTTTGGCTGCCGGCGAATGAATTCTATGATTTCAAGGCCGTAAATATCCGGAAGATTCAAGTCAATAAAAGCAATGTCCACATGCTCTTGGCCCAGTAATTCCAAGGCCTCTTGGCCTTTGCCGGCTTGAAAGCATTTTCCGATTTCCATTCCCTGGGTACTCAAGGCCTTTTTGATAAAAAGCCGCATAGCAGTGCTGTCATCAACCAATAATATGTCCGGTCGCATGTGGTGAAACCTCCTCTGTCTTGAAAATAACTATAGGTCTTGTTCTTTTCCCTGAATTCTCACCCAGGTCCGGCCGCTGCCAATATCTAAAAATAAATTGCGGGTAAGGTCCTGACCGCAATCTTCTCCATGAATTATTAAATTATTCTGCCAGAGAATTTTCCTGAGCATTAATAAATTCCGTTCGCCGATCGCAAAAACGTCTGGCGTACCTTTATTTTGTTGGAGACTGGCACCGCCGGCTACTTTGATCCGGAGACGCTGTTTATCCGCGCCGGCGGCATAGGCTGCTTTGAAAAAAACCGCCAATCCTCTTTCGAGAAACATTAACGGCCGGGCCTCAACACGCGCATTTAAATACCGGGCTCCGGGCAGCATGCCGTGGTAAAGCCCGCCGACTTGGGCTACTGGATCATAAATAGTTATGCCCAAACAGCTGCCTAAAGCATAGGTAACCAGGATTTCCTTAGGATTGGCGGAGATTTTCATTTCCGCCAGACCGATTGCCGCCAGTTGTTTTTTTTGCGTTGAGGTTGAATTACTCATAATGTTTTCCGGTATATGTTATTTTGGATAAATGTGAAAGGATTAGGAATAGTTTGCAAACTTTCCGCTGTTCCTAAAATCAGCCATCCATCCGGCGCCAAAATATCCCAAAAACGTTTTACCAGTTCCTCCCGAATCCGGGGAGTAAAATAAATCATAACATTGCGGCAGAAGATAATATCAAAAGGCCCTTTGATCCTCCAGGAATGCATAAAGTTAATCCGGGCAAAATAAACCAGGTGTTTTATATTTGCTTTAAGCCGGAACATATTTTCGCCGTCTTTTTCAAAATGATTTTCAACTGTTTCCGGATCCAGAGACTTGAGAGTATCCTGGTGGTAAAGGCCGGCTTTTGCCTGATTAAGCGCATAGGTGGAAATATCAGATCCCAGGATTTTTATATCCCAGGCTTTATAAGCTGTGAAACTATCCGCCACTGTTATGGCAAGCGAATAAGCTTCCTCACCAGTAGAGCACCCGGCACTCCAAATGCGCAGCTGATTGCTTTGATTTAAAAAACGGTGCTGATATTCACGAAAAGCGGTTTTACTCAGGAATTCAAAATGCGCCGGATCACGAAAAAATGAGGTTACATTAGTGGAAATCGCGTTGAGCATATATACCATTTCGGTTCCGCTGTTGTCGGTCTCAATATAATGCAGATATTCGTCAAAAGATTTTAAATGCAATAAGGACACTCTTTTGCCTAAACGGGCTTTTACCAGGCCCATTTTAGTTTCCGGAAGATGGATGCCGCATTGTTGGCTCACCATCCCGCTGATTTTTTCAAAAGTCTCATTGCTTAATTCAAGTTCCTGCACTTTGTTAGGAAACATTTTCAAATCCTTTTCGCCTGGGAACTTGTCGGACTTAAGTCATTCTCCCCCTTTGTAAAGGGGGCAGGGGGGATTTATTCAATAAAATGCTTACTTTTATATACAAAATCCCCCTCTATCCCCCTTTTTTAAAAGGGGGAAGAATGCTTGAAACCAGCTTTTGTGCCTAAGTCCGACAGGCTCCTAAAATTTTGAAACAGCCTCATCGTCCTCAAAAGGAATAATTTCCTCTTCTTTATTTTTATTTCCCCCATTCCCGGATCCAGGTGAGTCTTTTTCCTTTTCCGAGGCAGACTCTGTCTCGGTTTTTTCGGCAGGTTTAAACAGGTTCAGCAAGGATGTTTTTCCCTTAAGCACTGCTTTATCAGCCGGCCGGCGCGGACCTTTTCCATAATTCCCAATAATACGGGTCATGGATTTTATAATTTCCCTCAGCATTTCCACCTGGGAGTGCAACTCTTCAGCTGTCGAGGCTGTTTCCTCTGCCACGGAGGCATTGGATTGCGTGGTGGTTGCCATTTGGGAAATTGACTGCTTGATATCTTCATGCCCTTCCGCCTGGTCACGGCTGGATAAAACAATGGCTTCGATATGCTCTTTCATTTGCGAAGCACCCTTGGAAATGACTTCAAACACCGTTGCCACAGAATTGGCGATTTCAACGCTCGTATCGGTCTTATGCGCTGATTTTTGAATTAATTCCTCAGTGTGCTTGGCTGCTTCCGCGCTTCGTTTGGCCAGGTTGCGCACTTCTTCAGCTACCACTGCAAAACCCTGGCCTGCTTCTCCGGCCCGGGCCGCCTCTACTGCGGCATTTAAGGCCAGCAGATTAGTTTGCGAGGCAATATCATCAATAGTCTTTATAATTTTGGCTGTCTCATCAGAAGCGTCTTTGGTTTCCCGGACGGAAGTAATCATGACCTCAATTGACTGCAATCCTTCCTGGGCGCTCTCAGCAGACTGCAAAGATATTTTCTGGGCATCTTCCGCGCTTTGCAGGTTCTTTTTGCTCATAGCCGACATCTCAGTAAGATTGGTGTTGGTCAATTCAATGGCATTAGCCTGCTGATTGGCCCCATCTGCCAGGCCCTGACTGGCGGATGATACCTGAGATGCGGCTGCAGTAATTTGATCACTGCCATTGGAAAGTTCCTGGATAACGCTGCCCA
>JAGLMY010000106.1 GCA_023139775.1 bacterium | reverse complement strand
TTGGGCTGCAGGGTTAAGGCTGTTTGAGATATTTTCTGAAAAACAGACTTGTCCACTTCATGCTGCACTGCCCAGGCCTTTTTTATCGTACTTTCCGATTTAGGGCTGACCAGGAAGCGGTTCGGACTGCTTACCCAGGCTTGCAAGGCATAAACAAAACCATTTTGAGAGAAAGTGGTGTTTTGAATATTTTCCAGCAGGACTTTTTGGTCTTCAAATTTCACACCCAATTGCAGCATACCGATAACCTGCTGTTTTTTATTTAATATGGGTTCAATTAAGGATAGGGTCTGTTGATTTACATCTTCCAGACTGCCGATAAAAGTATTTTTTTGCAGTATGGTCTTGATAGCCGGCTGCAATTGCCCGTTGGAATGTTTTGCCGGCAAATAGGTCCCTACTGCCCGGCGGCCGTCAAGGGTTTGCATATTGGTTAAAACCCGCAGCATATCTCCTTCCTTGTTCATAAGCTGGTAAATGGAAACATATATACCGGCTATTTCATAGAGTTTGTCTACCAGATCGATTTCCCGGGAAATATCATCTTCCAGGCCCAGCCAGCGGTCTCCTACCAATAGTTTAGGAACCATAATCGTAATGGGTTTAACATCATTTTGTTTGGTAACCTGCAGCTTGATGTTTTGACGGCTTAAACTTATTTTTCCATATTTTCGCATTATTTCATGCTGAAAATTCAGTCCGTTTTTTAACGATTGCTTCAATTGCCAATCCTGCAACCGGCACTGTTCATATAGTTTTTCCAGTACCTGGTTCTGGGTTTGATTTGACAAAGCGGTAACCTTTTTTTGCGCCTGCCACTTAAAAATAATTTGTTGAGTCTCAAAGACGGCAAACAATCCCAAGAGGGGCAGAACAACAATCAATATCCCTTTATTCATAATTTGTTTCTTAAAATTTTCCGCAGCCTTCATAACACTTTCCCCCTTTATTTAAGCTAAGCTTGAGTAACAATATTGCATTTTTTTATCTAAGCGCACAAACTGCTTATTGCGGTACTAAGGAATGGAAGGTATTGCTCCATTCCCGGCAACTTCTTTTCCCGGCAGGTCATAACTTGCCAGAATTTTTTCGACCTCCAAAATAATCAAACTTCTCAAGTCGATTTTTCCGATTCCTTGAATATAATCCCTTATGATGGCAACGTCGAAATTCGGAGTCTCATCTATCTCCCCTGATGACAAAAAAACCATATCATCAACCCGGTCTACGTTAAAACCCATCCCGCCGTCATCGGAATCAACTATAATAATCCGGGTATCATCCGTAAAGGGATGTTCCGGCATGCCGAACTTAATCCGTAAATTGGCCACCGGAATAACATGCCCACGCAGATTCATTACGCCTAAAACATCCTGGGCCGCTCCTGGAATGGAGGTTATAAATAAAGGCCGGATAATTTCTTTGACCAGTTCCAATTTGATTCCGTATTTTTCCTGTGCCAGAAAAAAGGCCAAATATTTTTGCTTATCTGCTTTTAATGCTTCTGGTGACCTGCTCCCCGGTCTGATGTAAGGCATGCGGTAGTCCTTTCAATAGATTGTGTGATTGGTTCCTGCAAATTTAACAAATCCGCACCTGCGACTGGATTTCCACCTGCTGGAACGCCAAGCGCAAGAGATGGGCGGCATCTAAAATTAACCGGATGTGCCCGTCGCCTAAAATAGCAGCACCGGCAAATCCGGGCTGTTGCCGCAATTTTCCCAAGGATTTAATCACTACCTGCTGTTTACTGACTAAAGCATCAATCATCAAAGCGCACATTTTATTGCCATAATTAAAAATCAGAACCAATGCCTCGGTGGGTTCTTTGATGGCTTCGGAAATATCCAGTAATTTATGCAGGCGGAAAATGGGCAGCCAATTATTTTGAAAGAAAATCATCTCGCCTTTTAAATTGACCGTGGATACTTGTTCGGTTTTGGGATGAAAAATATGCCTAACATGAATAGCGGGGATAATAAATTCATGTTGGCCCACTTTAAATAGCAAACCGTCAATAATGGCCAGGGTAAGCGGAAGCCGGATGGTAAATACACATCCCGCGCCCGGGTTGGAGCGGACTTCAATACTCCCCTGGATGGATTCCAGATTGCGTTTTACCACGTCCAGGCCCACCCCGCGGCCGGATATCTCCGTTACTTTATCCGCAGTGGAAAATCCCGGAGAAAATATATATTGGGTAATATCGCTTTCGCTTAATTCCTGCGCATTACTGATTAAATGCCTGGCTTCGGCCTGTTCCCGGATTTTGTCCAAATTCAGTCCCCGGCCGTCATCCTGTATTTCTATAATAATTTTGTCCGCGCTATGGGTGGCATGCAGCCGTATGTAACCTTGCTCCGGTTTTCCTCCGCGGTGCCGCTCTTCCGGTGGTTCAATTCCATGATCAATGGCATTCCGAATCAAATGCATAAGCGGATCATTGATTTTTTCCACCAGATTACGATCAATGTTGGTATTTTCACCTGAAATTTGCAGTTGTACTGTTTTACCTGAGCGCCGCATCAGGTCCCGGGCAGCTCTTTCCATTTTCACAAAAGTATTTTTCAAAGGAACCATGCGCAAAGAAAGACTGATTTTTTGCAACTGGCGTGATATTTTCCCCATTTGATTTGCCGTGCTGGTTAAAGTGCGGTCTTTATTAGAAAGGATATATTCATTGGCTTCCAGCATACCGTAGGTGATGATTAATTCACCTACGGTATTCAACAAATCTTCCATTTTATCAACAGATACCCGGATGGATTGATATAACCGGGAATTATCCGTGACCGCAAATTGATCTTTTTCATCCGCATACGGATTTGCGCCTTTTAATCCGGCCAGATCATCGGCATTGGTTGTTTTTGCCGCATGCTTGATTTCAGATGCTTCTGAAGTATCTTCCTGTGAGAGACTTTGCTTCAGGGAAATATATTTTTCCGGCGAAGATAAACAATCCATAAGCTGTTGGTAATTCCCGGGTAAAAACGAAATTGATTGCGGTGATAAGTCCTTTAATTTTGTAATCATGAGCTTAAGCGTATCCGCGCTCAACAGGGCTATATCCGCTAATTCTTCAGTAAGCTGGAATTCTCCTTGGCGGACCCGGTCAAGCAGCATTTCCGCGCTATGCGCCAAATTTTTAATGTTCTCGAATCCAAAGATGCTGGCCGTCCCCTTGGTGGAATGAAAGGCACGGAAAACAGCATTTATAACTTCCCGGTTATCCGGATCGGACTCCAATTCCACCAGCTGGGATTCTATCATTTCCAAATGCTCAAGCGACTCGTTTATAAATTCTGTCAGGATTTCCGGGTCAACGGTATCAGGACTAAAAACCGGACTATCTTCGAATGTTTGGGATTTATTCTCATCCTCTTCATTATTATTATTTACTGAGAGATTTAAAGACGCTTCAGTTTCTGATACAAAGGCTTTTTGAAAGGCGGCTATGCATACTTCTATTAATTCTTTATTAAGCATCCTTTTTTCTTTTGGGACGCGTATAAGTTCTTTTATATATCCTGAGAGGGCGGCTGCAACAGGCTGAACTGCCGGATTTTCCGTTAATTCATCTTTATTCAGCTTAAGGAAATCTCTTATTTCTAAAAGAGTTCTGTCTTTATCAAGCTGCATTGTTTTTAAGACACTGATAAATTTATTGTTGTTCATAAATTTATTCCCATTTTTAAAATTGACTACATGATAAGGATAATACCCAGCAATTATACTATCGGCACTTTGCACAAAATATTAAACTGGATTGTTTTTATTTAAAGGAAAGTCGGTCCGGAATCATGACCCTGTTCACTGATTATTTACTTGCAAAGTTTAAGTTAGCTTGCTTTTGATCCATTTCTTTCTCTATGATTAGCAGTTTAGTGATCATATCACCTAAAAAAGAGTTGCTTATCTTATCATCAACTTCCGAAAATTCCTCGTCGGTTATTTCCGGCGAAAGATTTTGGACATTTACCTGTGTAATTTCACCGCTTAAGAATATCTGTACCATATCATCTAAAAAGAGATTGATTATCTCATCATCAACTTCCAGAAATTCCTCGTCAGTTAGTTCTTGCGAAAGATTTTGGGCATTTACCTGCGAAATTCCACCCATAATTCCAGTGATTAAGAATATTTGTATCACAAAAAGCAGCAAACCGATTTTTTTAAGCATGATTTTTCACCTCTTTTAAAAATTTAACTATATTCTATAATTCTGCATTTTGCGTGCCAATTTTTAAGATAGAGTGTAATTTGAAGGTTTTTCCGAAAAACGCTGAATTTTTGCGGGAAAATATGTTATGTGGTTTTTTACTTTTATAAATTATTAAAATGAAGTGGGAAAACTATTTCATAAAACTAAGATTAAAATACCCATTCTGTCCTTTCGAAATCCCTGGTATTGTCAAACGTTTTTGACTTTATTTCTTAAAAACGTAATCCATTCAAAATTTTTCTGTTACATTACGAAAAAACCGATCAGGCTTTTAGACTGAAAAGCCGGTTTGGTTTCTGAAATAATTTGAGCCGGGAAGAAAATGTTTGACCATTCCCGCCGGTTTATTGATATGATAGACAGCGATATTCAAGGCAGGTTGGCATAGGAGCTTTTCTGTGATTCAATTTCATCATGTGTTTATGACCTATCAGAATGAATACAAAGCCCTCCGCGATGTGAGCCTGGAAATTGACCGGGGTGAATTTATTATGGTGACTGGTCCTTCCGGCGCGGGCAAGAGCACTCTAATCCGTCTGGTTACCAGAGAAATTTTACCCACCAAAGGACAGGTTATTGTTTTTGATCAGAATGTTGCCAAACTGAAAGCGGTCCAATTGCCGTATTTCCGTCGCAAAATGGGTGTGGTGTTTCAGAATTTTCGCCTCCTGTACGACCGCACGGTAGCGGAAAATGTGGCTTTAACTCTGCATATTTTAGGTACTACCGGACGGACCATTACCCGGGAAGTCAACCAAGCTTTGGACAGAGTAGGCCTCACCAGGAAAAAGAATGTGAAGCCCTGGCACTTGTCCGGCGGAGAGATGCAGCGTGTGGTTTTGGCGCGCGCGATTGTGCATGATCCGCCCCTGTTGTTAGCTGATGAGCCAACCGGCAATCTGGATTTTGCCACAGGCTGGGAGATGATGCAACTGCTAAAGCAGGTGACCGAGACCGGGACCACTGTTTTTTGTGCTACGCATAATTTGAATTTTATCCAAAAGATGAAGAAACGGACCTTGTTTCTGGACAAAGGTGTTATCCACGGCGACAGGAATAAACTCCATGGCAATTAAATTTCTGTTTGAGGAAGCTTTTCGCAGTCTTTTTCGATCCAAACGGCTTAATATGATCTCTTTGGGCGCCATGAGTATGTCTTTGATGGCTTTGGGACTGGTATTGGTACTCAATGTCGGGATTATGGAACTGGCGGATTTTGTAGAAGATAAAATTGAGATTGTGTTGTTTCTGACTGAGGATGCTAAAACTGATGAAATTTCCATGCTGGTCACCAAAATTCAGGACCATCCTCAGGTCATTGCTGTGTATTATATCTCCAAGCAGGAGGCTTTAGAGGAGTTCTCGCAGGATGCAGCGCTACAGGACCTGATTAAAGTATTGGGCAATAATCCATTGCCGTCTTCGCTGCGAATCCAACTCATGGAGAAAACCCCGGAGAATGTCAAGCGTTTCATTAGCTGGTTAAAAAACCTGCCAGGCGTTAGTGAGGTCACCTACGGCGGCGGGGATGCGGATCGTTTATTAAAAGCGCTCCAGTTTGTTCGTTTGGCTGTTTTGATATTGACCGCCAGCCTGGTGCTGGCGGCTATGGTAATTATTGCCAACATCATCAGCTTGATGGTATATGCCCGGGAAGCAGAAATTGATATTATGCGCATGATTGGCGCGACCAATGGGTTCATTCGGGGGCCGTTTCTGATCTGGGGAGTGATCCAAGGCGCGGTGGGCGGGATATTGGCTACTGTATTGCTGTATGTTATTTGGTATCTCTTGCGCTATTACAGTATGCATGAGTTGGGCATTGATTTAAATGCCTTGTTGCCGCCCGCGTCCAGGGATCAGGCTCTCACAGGCGCCGGACTTATAATTCTGGCCGGGTGTTTCTTTGGTTTTGTGGGCAGTTTGGTATCTGTAGGAAGGCAACTCAACGAATGAGGTCTGCGTTGCTGGTCACGCTCTTTTGTGTCTGGTTGCCGGGTTTGAGTTTGGCAGCGACCATTCCGGATACCAAAGATGAACTAAAAAACTACCGAAACAGCATTCGTCAGGAACGAAAAGGGTTGGATCTGATCAAACAGAAAATACACCGCGAGAAACAAGTGGTGCGGCAACAAAAACGCAAAGAACGGTCCGTGCTTTTCGAGATTCAGCGTATTGGTAAGAAACTCGAAGAAGCGAATGAAAGGCACCAGGATAATCAGGAGAACCTGAGGCAGGTCCGGAATCAGATTGCGCGTTTACATTACGACAGCCAAAACACTGAGCAGGAAATGAAGCGCTTGCGTGCTTTTTTGGCCTCCCGCTTGCAGTTGATTTACCGGGAACGGCAGAGCGGGTTTTGGAGAATTATAGCAACCTCTCAATCCTTGCCGCAGGCCTTACGGCGATTGAAATTTTTCCATGTGATGGCTACGCAAAATGCTTTTCTGATCAGACGATTGACGCGCAAGCGGGAAGAATTAATACAACAAACCCGGCAATTGATGCTCAAAGAACAAAAAGCCGAAGAACTGGAAACCGTGGCCCAAAGATCCTTGCGCAGGATTAAAACCACATGTTCAGAGCGCGAGAAAATTCTGCGAAAAGTACGCCGGGAACGGGCGGTACATGAAAAGGCTCTGAAAGAGCTGGTTCAAGCGTCTAAACGCTTGAACCGTTTGATCCGAAAGTTGGAACAACGAGCCAGGCGCATGAAAAAGAAAATTTCCCAATACGGAGAGCAATTTTCGCGCCGTAAACGTACTTTGCCATGGCCGACACGGGGCCGCGTGATTTCGCGCTTTGGTAAGAAGCGTCATCCCCGCTTTGATACATATGTATATAATAAAGGAATTGACATCAAAGGATCGATCGGGCAAAATGTGATTTCTGTTTCACCCGGCCGGATATTATTTGCCGAGTGGTTTGAAGGCTATGGCCGGATGATCATCCTGGATCATGGGGACGGTTACAATAGTGTTTATGCGCATCTCAGAAAGATTTTAGTCAGCGAGGGAGATGCCGTCACTGAAGGACAGACCATTGGAACCCTTGGGGATTCCGGAACCTGGAAAGGACCGGCTTTGTATTTTGAGATCCGCAAGCGGGGAAAAGCCGTTAATCCCATTCCCTGGTTGGAAAAATAGACTTTGACATATCTGTTTTAGGAGGAAGCAATATTATGATGAATTTAAAGCGAATTATTTGGGTTACAGTAATTATTTTATTACTAAGTTTGACAGGATTTCTGGGCGGTATCATTTCCGGCAAAACCATAGGAGCGGGCAGTGATGTCAGCTTCTCTGAAGATAGTTATGAAAGCCTGCGGCCACTTATTCAATCCATGTCTCTGATTAAAAATAATTATGTGGATGTAGAAAAAATCAAGCAGAAAGATTTGGTCTATGGCGCGATCAAAGGCATGGTGGGTGAATTGGATCCGTACAGTCAGTTTATGGATCCGCAAAGTTATAAAGACATGCGCGAGGATACCAAAGGCAGCTTTGGCGGGTTAGGCATTGAAATTGCCATGCGAAAAAACCAACTGACCATTATTTCTCCAATTGACGGCACGCCGGCCTTTCGGGCCGGACTGGAGCCGGGTGATGAAATCATGAAAATCGATGGTGAGAGTACAGAGAATATTACCATTATGGATGCCGTGCATAAAATGCGCGGTCCCAAAGGCGTCAAGTGTGTATTGACCATCCGGCGGAGCCGTGAACCGGAATGGTTTGATGTTAATATTATTCGAGATATTATTAAAGTACAATCCATTCGTTTTGATATGCTAGAGGGTGATATCGGGTATATACGTTTGACTGAATTTATGGAACGCACGGGCGATGATTTTGACAATGCGCTGCGCACTCTGGAAAAACAGGGAATGAAGGGTCTGATACTGGATCTGCGTAACAATCCAGGCGGTTTGCTCAACATGGCCGCAGAAGTTGCCGAATATTTTGTTCCGCAGGGCAAGTTGATTGTGTACACCGAAGGCCGTCACAAATCACAGAACATCCGCTTCTTTTCTTCCAGCATGCGTCCTTTGAAAAATCTACCTCTGGCCGTATTGGTCAACCGGGGATCAGCGTCTGCTTCGGAAATTGTGGCAGGAGCTATCCAGGATTGGGGTCTGGGAGTGATTGTAGGCCGGAAAACGTTTGGCAAAGGCTCGGTACAGACCATAGTGCCTTTGGGAGATGGTTCTGCCTTACGTATGACCACAGCCCGGTATCTAACTCCCAAAGGACAGATGATTCATGGCAATGGCATTACTCCGGACCTGGAAGTAGACGCCTTCCGTCCTAATGAATTTATGCTGACCTTAAGCAAAGAACGCTATTTTGAGGAATTCGCCCGCTTTTATTTAAAACGTCATCCCAAAGGGGAAGAGCAGGAGAAAAAGGAAGAGGATGTACGCGTATCCGAGTCGTCCTGGAAAAAATTAAAACCCAAAACCAATGATGAAAAACTCAAAGATGCGTTTGTGACCTGGTTAAAAGAGCACCATGTAGAGGTTAATCAAGTTCAATTGAATGAGGACTTGAAAATTATACTCAGCCGTATTCGGCAGGAAATTACTAAAAAATTAAAAGGCATTAAAGCCTCGCGAAAAATACAATTGGAATCCGATATTCAAGTGCAGCGAGGCAAGGATGCTATTAAAATAATGTTGATGAACGGGCGTTAATACACAATATTATATCAGGAGAACAAAACCATTGACCACGCTTGGATTGACCTCTGAGCGTGGTCTTTGATTTTTAGTGTCTTTATTCTCAACTTTGTGTTTTTATGGCAAGAAAAATTTGATAATTGAAGTAATATGTCAGTGAAGTGTTTTTTTTAGTTTGTCATCAGTGAATGCGGCCCCCATCCTGTCATCCCCGAATGTTCTTATCGGGGATACGGTTTAAAAAACCAGATTCCCAATTAAACCCTCGGGAATGACAACCTTTATTTAACTGCAGTTTACTGACATGC
>JAGLMY010000105.1 GCA_023139775.1 bacterium | reverse complement strand
TGGGATTAAAGGGATGTGTCTCCGCTATGGTGGGTGTGAATATAGGTGTGGGTATAGGCGTAGAACCAGGCGTAGCCGGCGGAACTTCCAACGGTCCTCCAAAGGCCCCCATATCATTCCGGGTATCGTCCGGATCATTATAAGCAGAATCAGGATTGCCGGCATCATTAGCCGGCGAGCCTGAATTTAAATGATAATTCCGGGCAGTCTCGTTTATAAACAACGGATCGCTGGAAATATTGCCTTGAATTCCTGTCATACTGAATTCGGTCTCTGAGGCACGACAGTTGACAATGTTGTCTCAAATGTCGTTGTACTGGATTAAGGCTTTGCGTTCCTCGAAAAGTGAGTTGTACAAGAATTCAATACCATACTTGTTTTTTACAATAATATTGGAGTCAATTTCAGGTAAAGAAAGATGCATGCTCAGACAGATGCCGGAATTGCCTTGGTTGACAATAGTATTGTTCATAATAATGGCATCAGCCCCCCCCCAGGGCAAAGGCCTGACTGGTAAGTTTGATTCCACAGAAGTTGACATCAATTACATTCTGATAGATAAAGGGATGCGAGGACTCTTCCTGATAATCCACAAATCCATAAATCCCGATGTGGTTATCATAAATCGTATTTTTCCAAATAACCGGCGAAGAACTCGGAAAAGAGGGCGACGCCGACTCTCCTAAGGACACTCCGGTTCCAGCATTAGTAATGGTAAAACCCTGCAAAACAGAGTCAGGCCCTTCCCCGGAATGGAAGGTAACAGCAATGGTAGCGGGACCCTCATATTTCCCCCCGCCATCAATAGTTGTCACGGCCGAACCATTGAGACTTTTCACGGTAATCGCTTTGCCTTTAAAATCAATATTTTCCGAATAGGCGCCGTCTGAGACCTAAACCAGTGGAAAGTCCCATAAGCCCGGAGCCCAACCCGCTTTCCTCGGTCGTGATTTTGTAACCAATACGCGGGGCCAGGGTGTCCATGATTAAGTATTCCGCCCCCACATTGACTTGCAGTGAATCTTCAAATAACCGTTTACCAATATCCACCCCGACTTTGAGTCCGGTAATCGCCTCCACCAAACCCAAACCCAGTTTCACCTGGCTGGGCTGGGTCGCCTCCCCAACCCGGGTTCCGAAATTCAGTATATTCAAACCGATCTGCAGTGTTTCAAAGCCCGCTACTTTGTACAGCATCCCCAAATCCGCTGCCAGCGAAACCTGCGATTCGTCATCAATTTTTGTAAAGGGTAATTTTATACCCGCGCCGGCCAAAAAATTATCCGAAAATTTCATTCCATACGCAACTGAGATGTTCAAATCATAAGCTGAAAAACTTCCCTTAGCCTGGCCGAATTCATCCAGTCTATCCAGTATGCCATAATTGACATACGCTACGGATAAACCAAAGACGCCCTGCAAAACCGGCACGCCTAAAGCCACATATTCATAGAGCACATCCTGAAACCATTGGTTATGCATAAGAAGAATCTGCAGGTTCTTCACCTGGCCCAAACCGGCTGAATTCCAATAAATACTGGTTACGTCATCAGCAATCCCGGTGAAGGCTTCTCCCATAGCTACCGCCCTGGCGCCTGTGCCGATATCTAAAAAAGCATTACCGGTATGTGGTCAAAATTTTTTAGCTTTAATTCTTAAAAATCTAAATAATTCCAGGCTTTTCCTGCTTTTTGCTCGTCTCCCCCTTACACGATATAGAAACACCATAGGTACTTGCCCCCCCCTTTTCGGAGAGACTGTGTCATAATTAGATTTTATGAGATTGCTTCGTCCGGTCAAGACACCTGCGCATCAGATCGCTAAGTGGCGCGTTCGTCAGCAAAAGAAGAAGCTGTGCGTGGTTGGAGAGTAATACCCAAGCGTAGGCTTTAAGGTCTTTGGTGAGGCAACGGGTGAATTCCCGGCGGTCCCTGGCATCCGTAAAAATCCGCCGCCTTGCTATTCCGCGAAAGATCACGTGGTAAATTCCGCCGGATATATGAATAATTCCATGCCTTTAATTTTCGTTAACTTGTTATTTTAACTGATCTTCCCCTGGAAAAGATAACACACCGTTAAGCTACTCCCCGGCTCACATTATTTAGTTCCTTTTTTCCTTAAATTTATCCCATATTACTGCAGCCACCCTGTTTTTCAAAACTATTATATCCTCATTTATTATGTAAATAATAGGAATGACAAAAAGAACCGAAGGCGTTCCTATGGCCAGCCCCCATACCAGAACCATTACCATGGGTGAAATAAAGCTGTCAAATCCTCCAAATAAACCGTACGCGGTAGGAATAAGACCTACAACTGTAGTAAGTGTGGTTAAAAGTATTGGTCTTAACCTTATTACCGCACCTTCTACTATATCAACTTTAATGCTCTTTTTCTCCTCAAGTAATCTCCGCCTGTTTATGAAATCCACCAAAATCAGAGAATCGTTAACAATTACACCGGAATAACCTAATATTCCTATCATAGCGAGCATTGATAATTCCATACCCTGTATTCCAAAGGCAAGCAGTATCCCTACCAGGCCAAAAGGAATTGCCAGGAGTACCATAACCGGTTGTGAAAAGGAACCAAACTGTATTGTCATAACAAAATATATGGCAAGCAGGGCAACCACCAGGATCCCGATCAGCTTTGATAGTATGTCAGAACTTTCTTGCGCCTCACCTTTTAAAACTATTTTAAAACCAGGATTGTTTTTTGTAAAATTTTCGTACTCTTTTTTCATCTTTTCATATATTTCCGCCGGTGTTATTTTGTTCCGGTCAATATTACCCGTTATCTTGTTGGTTCTAGTTCCGTTATATCTAAAAATTGTTTGCGGTGACTTGGTCTTGATAATTTCCACCAGATTTTTTACAGGAACAAGTGTTCCATTCCTGTTTTTAACATAGAGACCCTTTAAAGGTCTTTCGAATTTGACATCGCTTTTATCAAGTATTATCCTGAAAGGAATCTGCTCATCCGGAGTATCCATATAAGCTGCCATGGTCCCGTCAAAAGCGGTTCTTAGCACTAATGCAATACTCACAACATCAAGCTGGGTTCTGGCAATCATTTCATAATCAGGCTTCAACCTCATTTCCTGTTTACCGTCCCTGTAATTTGAGTCAACTTCGGTTATGCCTAATTTTTCCATCTTCTGCATAACTGAACCAAGTATTTCAACTCTCTTTTCATTGTCATTTCCCACCACTTCCACTTCAATCGGCTTGCCCATTGGCGGGCCGCCGCCGTCGATCATATAATCAATCTTCTTTATGGCTTTAATATTTTTCTCTTTTATGCTTTTAATTATAAAATTCTTTACATCTACAGCCTTCATTTCCCTTTCCGTTGCCGAGGTCAAGGTTATGAATGTTGTAAATGTGCTCGGGAGAACCTGCCCGGTATATAAATTCTGTCCTATGGCTGAGCGGTGAGACCTGACTACGCCCTCAGGTAATTCATCGATTATCTTTTCCAGTTCTGCAGACACACTGGAAGTAAATGTAAGAGAGCTCGCCTGGTCTGTTTCGGCAATAATATACATCCGGTAAGACTGGTCTATGGGAAACATATTAAACTTGGTAATAACTGAACTAAGACCTCCTCCCGCCGCCAGAAATCCTAAAAGTATTAAAAGCGATATATATTTATGCTCAATTGCCGTGGTCAATACTTTTCCATACCAATCTTCAAGCTTGGCAAACAAAGCTGCAGCTATCGGTTCTTTTACTTTTATAACTTTTCCTTTTTTTACATGCCCCAGATGCGCCGGAAGAATCACTACCGATTCTATTAAGCTTCCTATTAACATGGCTATTACAAAGGTAGGTATTTCTCTGGAAAAATCCATGGCTATGCCGGGTATGAAATACATCGGGACAAACACTATAATGGTTGTAATGATTGTTGCCAAGACAGGTTTTACCACCGCCGCTACCCCGTTTATGGCCGCCTCCTCGGGTTTTTCTCCCTTGGTTCTGTGTCGAAAAATAGATTCCGCCACTATTATGGAGTCATCAACCAGCATACCCAGGACAACCACCAGCCCTAGTATGGATATCCTATTTATGGTTATTCCCATGTACGCCAGAGCAATAAAGGCCATACCCATTGCAATGGGAATTGACATTGCCGTCCAGAACGCTATTCTTCTGCTCAAGAACAAAAAGAGGATAATCAGCACCAGCACCAATCCCGCCAGGGCATTTGAATAAAGCAGGTTCATTCTTATTTTTGTTTCAAGTGACTCATCGTGTAAGACATATATTTCCAGGCCCTCCGGGATACTTCTGGTTTTTTTGTGCTTTTCAAGATATTTCCTGATCTGCTTAACTGCAACAATAATATCCGATTTACCTTTTTTGGCAACCTGAAGCAGCATGCCTTTTTTACCGTTGATTCTGGCAATAACATTTTGTTTTTCAAATGCAGGTTTAATTTTTGCAACATCTTTTAGTTTAATATTGCGCCCGGCTTCATTTGATCTCAAAATTATATTACCAATCTCATACGCTGTTTCAAAATCAGAAAAAGTCACAATACCCATTTCCGAAGTATAAGACTCCAGGCTCCCGGCACTTAATCTTACCTTATTGGATTTAACTGCTGTTATTACTTCTTCAAAAGATATGTGATTTTCCTTCATTAACCTTTTGTTTATAAGTATTTGTATCTCTTTTTCAGGCACACCATACTCGTCAACCCTCGAAACATGTGAGAGCTGCAGAATTTCTCCGGCTAAATCCTTGGTGGTCTCCTGTAAAACCGTATCGTCACCTTCATATACCACACCCACTTCAAAAATAGGCATGTCATCAATCTTCATATTTGCAAAACGGGGCCTTTTGGTTATTTCCGGAGGAAAATCGGAAATTTCAGTTATTACCTGTCTAATATCATCTCTCACTTTTTTAATGTCTTCTGTCCCCTCGTCAATCATTACTTTTACCGACGAAAGATTTTCCATTGATTCGGAGGAATAGCTTTTAATGTCGCTTACTTTTTCTAATGCTTCTTCAATCTTTCTGGTGACATTAAGTTCAACATCCTCAGGTGAGGCGCCGGGATAAAGCGTTCGTATATTCGTCTGATACATATCAACCCGCGGCAGCCCAAGCTTCTGCATGCTCATGGCGGAAACAACAGCCAGCACTACGATAAATACCAGCAGCAAATTTACCAGCAAAGGCCTTTTGATAAGATACCTAATTAGTTTTGCTACTGGTGATTCCATAACCACCTCCTGAACCGGGATGCTCTGATTTTAGGACGGGGGGACGTTGTTCGGTAATACGGGTAGCTAAAAATTAATAATATTACCGAAAAAAACACAAAAAATTATAAGGATAACCGTATTACCGAACAACGTCCCGTAATATTATGCCGACTGCGCTGCTTTTCCCGCGCTCAGCCTTCTTCTTATCCATTTATCGATTTCCACCGCGATTATAATGATAGTTGTGCTGGCACCTATCTCAACCCACTCGGTCAGAGTGAGAGGAACCGTTCTGAATACCCATTGCAACGCCGGCACATAGAGAACCGCCATTTGGGCGAAGAAAGCCGCAATTATGGAATAAAACAGGAAAGGATTACTCAGAAGAGACATCCGGAAAATAGATTGATTCTCAGAACGGCAGTTTAAGGCCTGATAAAATTGAAAAAACACCATGGTGGTCAGTGCAATGGTCCGCGCCCGCTCCAGGGGAACGCCGGCATCGAGTTTGATTAAAAATATCGCTACGGTCCCGATGGCCATTATTATGCCCATCAAGATAGTCCTCTGCACTAAAAGACTGGAAAGAATACCTTCTTTGGGATCGCGCGGTTTTCTTTCACTCACGCCTTTTTCCCCGGGCTCAAAGGCCAGGGCTATATCCTGAAAACCATTGGTTACCAGATTAAGCCAGAGGATTTGAGCCGGGATATAGGGGATGGGATACCCCATAAAAATCGTGGTTGAAATCGCAATCAATTCTCCCAGACCGCAGGATATTAGAAAAAGAGTGACTTTTTTAATATTGTCATAGACTACCCGGCCTTTTTCCACAGCCGAAAATATGCTGGCAAAATTATCGTCAGCCAGCACCATATCCGAGGCCTCCTTGGCCACGTCGGTTCCGGTTTTTCCCATGGCAATACCGATATGCGCCGCCTTCAGGGCCGGGGCATCATTAACCCCGTCGCCGGTTACTGCCATAATCTCTCCCTGTTGCAGCAACTGCTGAGTTATTCTTAATTTATGCTGGGGAGAAACCCGGGCATAGACGTCTATCTCCTTAACTTTTTGGAAAAGGCTTTCATCGCTTAAGGTTTCGATTTCCTGGCCGCTAAGCACCTGGGGTTCCTGGCCGCCAATACCTAAATTTTTAGCAATGGTCACAGCCGTGACCGTATAGTCTCCGGTTATCATTACTACCCTAATGCCGGCACGCCGGCACTTGCTCACAGCAGCAATCGTTTCCGGCCTCGGGGGATCTATCATGCCCTGTAACCCGGAAAAGATCAGATCAGTCTCAATGTCATGCGCAGAAATCGACTCCGTCTCGGTCGGCACTTCCTTGTAAGCCATGGCCAGCACTCTTAAACCGTCTTGAGCAAAATTGTCGGCCATCTGCAATATGTTTTTCTTTTTAAATTCCCCGGCCTCCAGGCACTCTGTACATCTGGAAAGCACTTTTTCCGGAGCGCCTTTAATAAAAATAATTTTCTTTCCGCCATGACTGTGAAGCGTAGCCATATAGCCGCGCTCGGATTCAAAAGGTATCGCATCGATTTCAGGATAACTGCGTTTTTCCTTCTCAAAATCAAACTCGCCTTTCAGGGCCGAAGTAATGA
This sequence comes from bacterium, assembly GCA_023139775.1. Taxonomy (GTDB): domain Bacteria; phylum Oederibacteriota; class JAAXVQ01; order JAAXVQ01; family JAUVAV01; genus JAGLMY01. The sequence continues at coordinate 5,717 of JAGLMY010000105.1, read as the reverse complement.
GGGCTCCCTCGGTTGGATCTCCATTTACCTTATGATCACCTGCTTCTTCATATACATTTGCCTCATTACAAAGCAGCCCAATTCTCAGAACCTGGAGGAGGCTATTTGCTTTTTCACCGGGGAGCGGCTTTTGTTTATGTAATATTTCTCCCTCGGGCGCGTAACCACTGCCGGTAAACTCATAGGTGTGCTCGCCGTCATAGAGAAGTTTGACAGTCATCTCATTTTTAGTCAGGGTTCCGGTCTTGTCCGAACCAATAATGGTGGTGCTTCCCAGGGTCTCGACTGCCGGCAATTTTCGGATAATGGCATTCTGTTTGGCCATTCTGGTCATGCCAATGGCCATGGCTATGGTTACGGCCACGGGAAGTCCCTCAGGAATAGCGGATATGGCAGTGGCAACCGCTGTCATAAACATTTCCGAGATCTTGGTCCCCATGATGACACCGCCCACAAATACCAGGCTGGAGAAGCCTAATACTATGTAAACGATTATACGGGCAAATTTCTCCAGTTTTTCCTGCAACGGGGTTTTGCCGGCCGATACTTCCTGAACTTCTTTGGCAATCTGGCCAAGGACTGAACTCCCACCGGTCTCAACCACAATCCCTTGCGCCCTGCCATTCACTACTATGGTTCCCATAAAGGCCATATTTTTCTGATCCCCGGAGATCAAATTATCCTCTTTTATGCCGACAGTAATCTTTTCACTGGCAATTGATTCGCCGGTAAGCATAGCTTCGTCAATCTTTATTTCTTTAGTTTTGAAAAGCCTGAGGTCAGCCGGTACTTTAGCACCGGCTGCCAGTAAAACAATATCGCCTGGGACAAGTTGTTCACTGTTGATTTCCATATCCTTACCGGCCCGGTGAACCCGGGCTTTAGGCACTACCATCATTTTAAGAGCCCGGACGCTTTCTTCAGCCCGGTATTCCTGGACATAACCAATAATGGCATTGAGGAACACAACCGCCATGATTACACTCGTGTCAATGTATTCCTTAAGCAAACCGGTTACCACGGCAGCCACTAAAAGGACATAGATCAAAGGATTGTTAAATTGATGGAGCAGGATTTTGAATTTACTTATTTTTTTTTCTTCCGCGAGTTTATTCGGGCCATACTCTTTAAGCCGGGCAGCCACCTCGGAAACACTCAATCCTTCCAGAGAAGTTTTTAGCTGGGAAAACACATCCGGGGTATCCCTTTGATACCAATTAACGGCCAAATCATTTTTTTTGTCTGAATTCATGACTATTCCTCCCGGAATTATACTGAGAATTGGTAAAGAGCGAATTAGACTGTCATTTATTGAGCTGCAGAGGCGTAATAAAGCCATCCGGTTTGACAGTGAGCAGGGAGCAATTCACGAGATCCAGTACTTTTTCAGCTGTATTGCCTATCAGGAGCCCTGGAATACCGACGCGGCAAATAGTGCCCATAACAATCAGGTCCGCCTTTTCCCGTTTGGCCATTTTGGGGATCTGGACACCCGGGTCGCCGGCCAATAGTTTTTGCTGAAAATGACCCGGCTTTAAGGATATTTTATGCATGAACTCATCCAGCAGCTTTTTATGTATTTTTTTAGCATCCCGCAGAATACAATTAACTTGTTCAGAAGGAATATCAGTGTATCCAAACCCCAGCAACAATTCAGGATATTTGGACCAGCAATGTACAACATAGAGATCGCTCTTTTCCATCTCCGCCAGGGATGAGGCCAGTTCGACAATCTTGTAGTTAAGCGCGGTTTTTTCCGTATTACCGGGATCCGGATCTACAGCTGCTATGATCCGCCTGAAGGATACGGTCTGCGTGGACTTGATAGCCCAAACCGGACAGGGACACTTCCTTATTAAGCGAAGTGCCGTGGTGCCGAAAACCATATCCTTAAGCTTCTTCCGCGGCTCCACCGCCGTAATAACCAAATCATGTTTGTCACACAGCACTTTGCGGATGATTTCCAGAAACGGAACACCCTTCAATATTTTAGACTGAACACGTATTCCTTTTTTACGCCAGGGTTTAATTATTTTTTCCAAATGATTCCGGCTCCCGATCAAGGTCTTAGCATATAGCGCCTTGATAGCCGAGGCCTTTTTTGACTCGTATTTCCGCGGCAAAGCCTGGATAACTTCAACTACGGTTAATTTCGCCCGGTTCTCCCGGGCCAAACGAACAGCCCGGTCCAAGGCTGCGCTACCGTCCGTTTTACTGTAATAACAAAGTATATTTTTAAACCGTTTCATCGCTTATATCTCCTTTTTTTCCTGCCTGCGGAGCCCCGAGCCTGTCGGACTTAAGTCATTCTCCCCCTTTTTCAAAGGGGGAAGCAGGCCAAGCAGACTAATTGCTCAAGCTCCTATCATCATTACGTACGCTTCTTGTTGCCCGGGAGATATTGCCGCTTTATATCAAATTCAACTTTTCTCCTCCAGAGGCGCTCGCGGATGAATTTTCCTTGAGACAGGCATTCCCGGGCTTTATTTTCATTGCCTAAATGACCATAAGCTTCAGCCATTCCTTCCCAAGCCGGAGCGAACATTCTATCCTCGGAAAGAATACACTCAAATTTACGAATAGCTTCCCGGGCAAAACCATTTTCCATCAGTTCCTTGCCTTGCCGAAAATTCCCCTCAATACTTTCTATCACATCCTCCAGATCAAGCCGTATGGCATGCTCGGATTTAAAAGTAATGACAGAACAGGGCATCTCCCGAACTACTTTTGCCGCCACCCGGCCTAATGATATTTTAGCCAAACCGGTTTGTCCCACTGAGCCCATAACCAGCAGGTCGGCGGACTTCTCCTTTATCAAGGCCAGGATATTCAGATGCGCAGCTCCTTGCCGGATTTCCTTTTCATAAGTAACATTGTAGAAGTCATGCTCCTTTAAAAAATCTTCGAGTTTTTTTTGTTGCGCCTGGCGGAAGGCAGCCTCTGACTTGGCCTGTTTGCTTATTACATTTAAGATGCTCAATTCCGCCCTGACTACGCGTGCCAGATGGATGGCATTTTGCAAGGCCCGGCCCGCAGGAACGGAAAAATCCACCGGGCAAACAATCTTTTTGATCAAAGGCGGGCAGCCTCGTTTGACAATCCAAACCGGCTTGACGGATCTACGCATGACCCGCTCTGCGGTAATGCCTAAAACAAAGGAATCTGTCTCGTTTTTTTCTCTGGAACCCAGCATAATGACATTCACGTCATGTTCTTCCGCCAGCTGGATGATTTGTTCAAAGGATGACGGCCCAACGGCTATAATAGCAGTGGAACGAATCCCCACCTGCTCTAAGTCTTTTTTCAATTCATTTAGGTGTTGCAAAGCCTGTTTACGCAGCTGATCCAAAGGCAAGGATAAATGCCGGGACGTAGAAATAACATGCACCAAAAATAATTCCGAATGAAAAAATTTAGCCATATGAACGGCCGTGCGCAGAGCATCATTGGAGGCCTGACTGCAATCCGTGGCTAACATGATTTTTTCCAGTAATTTCATAGCGCCCGCCTAATCCCCATACTTATTATGCCTCTGAAAAGTTCATACAAATCGCTTTTGCAGATAGTGTAACAAAGGCTGAAATAGTACGTCAACCGCAAAACTTCGGTCTGAAGAGATTACGCGATTCAACCGATAATAATAATCTGATTAAATGGTTTCAAAGTAATATATCAAAGAATACAGGGAGGGAAAAATGAGGAAAATTTTACTCATACTTTGCACTTTAGTGTCGATGGTCTCAGTAGCATCAGCCAAAAATATAAATGTTATTATGAAGAACGGCGAAATTATAACCGGTCAATTCATAGGAATAAACAGCGGTGTTGTATACCTAAAAAACAGGGATGGCAAGGCAGATCAAATAAAAATGGACACAGTATCCGGTATTTTCGATGCCGAAACCGGAGCAAAAATTGACGCGGGAATTAAAGAACAAACAGAGACAGCGGGCATAAAAAATGAGGGAAATATAGAAACGCATAATTCCAACGCTCAATCTAAAAAGACGATGATGTTTATTTTTGGAGCTCTTCATTCCGGATTGGTTGCCCATGTGCCCTGTAAACCCCTGGCAGGGCCTTATGTTCCTGGTTCAGCATATACGATTGCCGCTCAGCCGTATGCTTCCGCCTGGGGAGCCGGCTTCGGTATAGAATATAAGTTTGTTGATTTTCTGGCAGTATGTTTTGACGGAAATATAAGCAGGTGGGAAACGCTTTTAGCAAAAGAAAATGGCTATGGTGTGGGAGATTGGGTGTGGGAACAAAGTGGGTATACTGATGCCGGAATCGGACCTTTCCCGATGGACGTAAACTATTATATGGATACAACGACGATGAGGCTGGGAGGAAAGTATTTCGCATCGGGAGGGACTTTTCAACCCTGGATAGGCGCTTCCTTAGGTATTTATGCCTGGCAAGCAATCATAGGAAACAGAGAACAAAGTAAGAAATATAGTGAAATTTCTTCAGATATTTCTTTTTCACCTTCTTTACAGGTCGGAATGGATTTCGTGTTTGATGAGTTTGCGATAAGGGTATTTTCAGATTATGGCGCCGCAGTGGGAAATCCCTGCTTTGAAAATCTTTTCAGGGACGGCTGGACATACGAAACAACCGGAGGTGAGCATGTCGAAGGGGTTTTGAAATTTGGACTTGCCTTAGGAATGGCAATTTAGTGCTGAAATTCAGCTTAAACACCACGAGTTTGAAATCTCTCTTCCCATTCCCACCCATTATCACTTTCAAGCTTGACTCCCGGGAAAAATGCACGTATGCTCATATTGTGATTTTCGTTCTTATAAGTCCGCTTCTTTTAGATTGGTTGGCGGCTGCCAAATTATATAGAAACAGAACTTATTTTTACTGTATTTTTTCCACAACAGAAGCCGAGTGCTGCGAATTCATTTCGAGTAACATTCCATAGAAAAGGAACTGATTTTATGAAAAATAATTTGGAATTTTTATTTTTGAATTTAAAAAAAAGCGTTGTTTTGTGCTTATTAACCTTACTTCTCTTGGTTTTTTGCGTCGAACCCTGTCTAAGCCGGTCCGGCTTCGAGATTAATAATGATAATGATGCCTCTACTAAAAAAGTAGCCGCCTTATTTAAGAAAAAAAATAAATCCCAAAAAAATAACACGGTCAAAAAAAGCATATATATAAAACCGGAAAAAAGAGCAGAAGTTTCTAAATATGCTAAAGTATATACCGGCTATGAAAGTGTTGAGGTAACTACTCTTAGGTATGGACCTAGAAAAAATAATGAAGCCCTGGTTTTAATTCAGGGCATAGACCATGAATGGGACGGAAAAATAATTCTGCATAAAATTATTAAAAAACCGGACGAAATAATGATGAAAAGGACGGGTGATGAGAAAGAATGGGTTACAATAGTAAATCCTACTGATAATTATTCAAACGAAACTATTTTACTATCAATACCAAAATATCAACCCAAAAAAATATGTTTAAAATATAATGCAAAAAAATCAAAGAATACTAAACCAAAGCATATCTTAACGCAGTATCTTGACCAATAAGCTTATTTATTTAGTGGTAATAACGCAGCAGGTTGGCGATTTTTTTGTTCAAAGTAATCTTCCCCTCCATTTCTCCAACTTCTTGTATGGGACACTTTCATATTGCCAACATCTCTCGGTAACATGTCAGTCATGCTTTTTTTTGTTTGTCATCCGTGAATGCAGCCCCCACCC
>JAGLMY010000104.1 GCA_023139775.1 bacterium | reverse complement strand
CCAGTGCTGGTCAATGACGTCCTGCTGGTTCGCAATGCCCAGGAGATGGTCGCGTTTCGGCTGTCCCTCGCGGGCGACTAGCGTGGCTGATTTTGACGTTAGGATTGGGGACGTCCCTTAGGACTAGGATGTCCTAGCAACTTTTAAAGAACATATTGACGAGAGGCTTTTCATTTAGTGGCATTCAATGTCAGAGCATTTGAAAAAGGGTTGGAAAGTAGACGCGTCCTCTGAATAAGTGCAATTTGCATAATTTTGAGAATATGATATATATTAAAGTAAATTTGTATTTTGAAATAATGTATATTGCGGGGTATTAATGAAAGAAAACAGCCTTCTAGTAATATTTATGCTCGTTTTTTTATCCACTTCATTTGCGGCCACAGTTGATATCTATAGATCAATAGGACCAAGCAATACTACTGCACTGGCAACTGGAACTCTTGCCGGTTCACTCTCAATTTCCGGTAATACTGCGACTTTTGCATCATCTCAAGCTAATAATATCGGAGTAGGTGATGCGCTTCAATATGCCTCATCCGGCGGAGCTATTGATGCTATAGCTTTTATCATTGCCAGAGAATCCGCTGCTGGTTATCAAGTACAAAGTGCGGCAGGTGCTAATCCCTCAAGTGTAGGCAGTACCACCACCTGGAATATTTATCGAGCTTATACTACTTTGGCCGATGCAGAAGCCGGAACTGAAAACATAGGTATTGATGTTACTGTGCGTGATTTTGATACTGGTGATCGTGATATTGCTGCGAATAATGAACGTTGGCATTTTGTGTGTTACAATGGTCGTAGCTCTGACACCTCAGTAGTTACAGTTAATGGCTGGACTACCAGTGCGGATCATTATATTCGCATTTTCACACCATACTTATCCACTGAAGTTGGGACTAGTCAACGCCATACTGGTAGTTGGAGTACTAGTGCCTATCGTTTAGTAGTGGCAAATGCAGCTGCACTGACATTGCGCGCAGATTATACTCGTGTCGAAGGACCGCAAATCCGCATCACAGCTGTGTCTGCCGTAGATGCCCGAGGAATTCACGTAGATGCTCCTGGATCAGCGGTAGACATCCGTTTGTCTCATAATATCATCCGAGGTATCACAAATAGTAGTAGTGATTGGCATGTTGGGATTGGTGTTTGGTCGGCAGGTACGGGTGAAGTCCGTGTTTGGAATAATATTATTTATGATTTTGCCGGTACTGTTGATTGTGTTGGTATAGTTGTAAAATATGAACGTCCGTGTGCATAGGGAATGAATTTGGAAAGCGTCTGGACTATATGAAAAGTACCTCTCAATTATATCTGGCGCCCATTCAGGGCGTGACCAATGAAGGCTATCAAACCATTTATCATGATTTGTTTTCCGGCATTGATTGCTATGTGGCGCCGTTTGTCAAAGTTGGGATGCAGGGCAAGCGTAAAAACAGAAAAAAAGCGCTGCTGCCGGAGCGGAATGAAAAAATCCGCTTGATTCCACAAATCTTATCCAATAACGTAGCTGAGTTTTTGCAATTTGATCAGTACTTGCAGGACGCAGGGTATCAGGAATTCAATTGGAACCTAGGCTGTCCCATGCGCATGGTAACCCTCAAAAAGCGTGGGGCCGGTTTGTTGCCATATCCTGAACAAATCGAAGCCATGCTGGACCACATCATGCCTAAAATTCATTGTCAAATGTCAGTCAAAGTTCGTTTGGGGTTAAAGCATGCGGATGAATTGTTAACAGTGCTGCCCATCCTGAACCGCTTTCCCATTCAAATGCTTATCATTCATCCCAGGCTGGGACAACAAGCCTACGCTGGTCAGGTGGATTTGCAAGCATTTGAGGAATGTCTGCGAACAGCTAAACACTCTGTGGTTTACAATGGAGACATTTTTAATCTGGAATCCTTTCGTGCGTTGCAGAAGCGTTTTCCACAAATCAAGCATTGGATGCTGGGGCGCGGCGTTTTGGCCAATCCGTTTTTGCCGGCCCAGATCAAAGGCGAGGACAAAGACAAGAGCGAAAAGCTGGAAATGATTATGCGGTTTCATGCTGCCATGGCAGCACAATATGAAGAAAAACTTTCCGGACCTGCGCATGTTCTGGATAAACTCCTGGCCATCTGGTTTTATCTGCATCATGTGTTTGCAGACGGAGCTGCTTTGTATCGGCAATTAAAAAAAGCGAAAAAGTATGAGGTGTATAAAGCCAGGCTTGATCACTTTTATTCAACCACGCCACCCCTGCGAGAGCATCTTAATATAGTGTCAGAGGATTTTATTTGATAACTTTGATCGTGAATGGAGACGGAGTTAATAAATGATTCTGCTGCAAAACCCCTCTTTTCGCCAAAAAGTGCTTGCTAGTGAAATTTCGCGTTTTTGAAAACAATTGATAATCAATAGTTTTATCGAACTAGTTTTTTTGAAAATCACCAGTTTTCGATGGAAATGGGGGTTTTGCAGCAGAATCATAAATTAATAAAAAATTATTAAATTATTTAATCCCGTTACTGATCATAGTATTGGGATATTGCAAATTTGACTTGTAAAAACCGTTCGAATATCCGCAATTATGGGATGCCAAAATTTCGCGCCGCAAAATTTACGAGCAGTTGAGATTTGAGCGTGAACGAAAATCTCGACTGCAGTTAACTCTCGACTATCACCTATCTCCTTTATCCTTTCATCCAACCTCAGCTTCCTATCCTCACTAATATTCAAAATATCCGCAATCTTTTTTGTTTGCGATTATAATGTTGTATGATATATGTATTTTTAGATATTCCGGGGCGCTGTTCGGTAATATGTCGGGTAAAAAGTTAGCAGCGTTTCTGAAAACAGCCAAATTAGCTGTTTCGGAGTTGATTAATAGGGGCGGAGGTCTAGCTGCAAAATCAGGTATAACCGTATTCCCGAACAACGTCCCGGAATACGGAATATATTAAAGAAAGGGAGGGGCGGATTTTATGAATGCCAACATTAAAAAGAGAACGACTAAATCAACCAGCAGGTCTGCAACAAGCGTTGCGAGCAAAAGTAAAACGGATATTACTGAAAAAAACGCTAAAGGCGCTATCAAGCGTGAGGTAACCACCAAATTGGATGAGGCCGGGCTGGACAATCTGATCCGGGAGAGGGCTTACTTTATTTGGGAGACAGAAGGCCGGCTCCACGGTGACGACGTGGAGATATGGCTTCGGGCAAAAAAGGAAATTCTTGCTCAACTTAAAAAGTCCTCCTAGTTATGG
>JAGLMY010000103.1 GCA_023139775.1 bacterium | reverse complement strand
TCGACAGCGCCTTTGTCTGCGAAAGCCAGTCCGCGATGAAAAAAGGCCGGCGCGTGCCGGGGAGTAAGTTCCAAAGTACGTGTGCAGTCTGCAATGGCTTGGTCCCAAGCTGCTTGCTTTAAATAACCGAGACCCCGGTTATAAAAAGCCGGCGCACGCGTAGGATTAAGCCCAATCACTTTGGTGAAATCAGCAATGGCTTTTTCATGATCTTTCAGTTTAGCATGGCCCAGACCGCGATGATAGTACGCGTCTTCATGTTCCGGCGCCAAAGCCAGCGCTTTATTGAAGTCGGCCACTGCCTTTTTGACCTCTTTTTTAATAGCGTAACTTAGCCCCCGGTGATAATACGCCGGCTCGTACTTGGGATTGAGCTTCGCTGTTTTGGTAAAATCAGCAATAGCCTTGTCCCAATCGTCTTTTTCCGCGAAGGCCACACCCCGGTTAAAAAAAGCATCCGCGTGCTTGGAATTTAATTCCACAACTTTGGAGAAATCAGCAATGGCTCGGTTTTTATCACCCTTTCTTACATAAGCAGCGCCGCGATTGTACCAAGCACCGATCCGCCCGGGATTAAGCCTTAGCGCTTTGGAGTAGTCGGCGATTGCGTTTTCCAGGTCGCCTTTTTGAGCAAGTGCCACAGCCCGGCAAAAACAAGCCACTTCATGCTTGGGATTAATTTCCAGGGCACGGGTGAAGTCCGCGATCGCTTTGCGCAGGTTGCCCAATTCCGTATAGGCAGTGCCGCGATTGTGATACGCGTCACTTTGAGTTGGATGCAAAGAGACGACTTTGGAATAATCGGCAATGGCTTTTTCTTGATCACCGTTTTCCGCGTAGGCTAGTCCGCGGTTATAGAAGGCGGTTTCATATTCGGGATTCAAATCCACAGCTTTGGAATAATCAGTGATGGCTTGGTCCCACTTTTTTTGACTGGCAAAGACATAACCGCGGCAAAAATAGGCGTCTTCGCGTTTGGGGTTTTGTTCTATGACGGCGTTATAGTCTGTGAGCGCGTTTAGCCAGTCGCTTTTTTCAGCATATGCCAAGCCCCGGCACAAGCGCGCTCCTTCGTGGGACGGATCACGGCCCAAGACGCGGGAAAAATCCGCAATGGCATTTTTCAAGTCCTGCGTCCGGGCATAGGCCAGACCGCGGTTAAAATAAGCGCTGATATCCTTAGGATTGTTTTCAATGGCAGTGGTGCAGTCAATAATTGTCTTGTTCACAACAACTCCTGTACGGTAAAGAAAGTCCAAAGCCAGCCACGGAGTGCACAGAAACAACACTTGAGTAGTTTATTTGTATTTGGCATGCTCAGCGTCCTGGGCAGGCGTTTTAACCAAAGCGAATAGTATTCCGCCAATAATAAACAGAATCCCAATAGAGGTGATACTTAAGCGGGACGCCAGTACACTGCCGGTGCCCAGTGAACGTAGAAATAATCCTACCCCGCCAATCAAGACCGGACCGAGAATGGCCGAGAATTTACCGACCATATTGAAGAAGCCGAAATATTCGGCGGATTTTTCCGCAGGAATGAGTTTGGCATAATAGGAGCGGCTCAAGGCTTGGATACCGCCTTGAACCAGACCGATGGTAACAGCCAAGAGATAAAATTCATAACTGGATTTCATCATAGCGCCCCAAACAGAAACGCCCAAATATACGACAATACCAATTAAAATTGCTTTTTTGGCGCTAATACGATCTGCCAGTTTTCCAAAGGCCAAGGTCGAGGGAAAGCCCACAAACTGGGTCAGCAGCAAGGCCAGGATCAAATCCCTGGAAGCCAGACCAATGGACATACCATAATCCACAGCCATGCGGATCATGGTGTACACACCATCAATATAAAACCAATAGGCGAGCAGAAAGAGAAAAATGACTTTGAGCTTTCGGATCTCATGAAAGGTTTGGGCCAGCTGTCGGAACCCGCGTACCAGCACATAGCCCTGTGCCGGCGGCACAGGATTTTTTAATTCCTGTACATACAAAAGCAGGGGAATGGTAAAGAGCGCCCACCATAGACCCACTGTTAAGAATGAGACTCGTACTGCCGCGGCGGAATCTGCCAGACCAAAGGCTGTTGGGTTTATGGTCATAGCCACATTCACGGCAAAGAGCAGACCGCCGCCAATATAACCCAAGGCATAGCCATGCGTGGAAACAAAATCCATTTTCTTTTTGGAGGCAACACTCGGCAAAAGAGCATCATAAAATATATTGGCCCCGGAAAATCCAAGCGTGGCAATCACAAAAAATCCGGCTGCAAATACCCATTGTCCTTTGTTCACAAAGAAGAGAGCCAGGGTCATAACCACGCCTAAAAAAGCAAAGAAAGCGAGAAATTTTTTGCGCGCACTGCCCTGATCAGCAATAGCTCCCAGTAAGGGAGCCAGGAGCGCCACCAGGATGCCGGCCAAAGAATTGGCCAGACCCAAACGCGCGGTGGAAAGCGTGGGATCCACACCCAGGCTCCAATATTGCTTAAAAAAGACAGGGAAGAAACCGGCCATCACAGTAGTGGAAAAGGCGGAATTCGCCCAATCGTACAGACTCCAACTCCAGATGGCTTTGCGGTTATCCACGGACATAGCAGCAACTCCTCAGTGAGCATGCATATAATTGATATATTATATAGGATAAGTGGAGAATACGAAACCAGGGTTTTTAAGAAACCAGCTGTGTGTTCACAACAATTATTTAAATTTATTATTTAACTGATCAGCATATTCTTTCCAGGGGCTTCCGAGTTCTTTTGCTGCTATTTTGTAATGCTGAAGCGCTTTTTCAAGATCACCAAAGCGTTCGTAGAAAACGCCGAGGTTGGCATGCGCTTCCGGACCCTGGGGATTGATTTCCAGGGCCTGTAGCCATACTTGTTTTGCTGCATGCATATCACCTTGTGTTGCTTTTGATATGCCCATATTATTTAGTTTGCCGTATTCACTATTATCTTTGGCAACAGCTAATATTCTTTTAATGAGACCCTTTTGAGCATTTGCCCTACCAGGTTTATGGATATTTTCGATCCTATAGATTGGAATATCAGTAGCAATGTCAGCAGTCGAGCCTTTTGGAAGGTATAAAAGCTCCGGACGTGTTTTGTTGATCAAAGGCACAAAGCCGTCATGTTTGCGGAATAATTTGCCCTGCAACTCATAGTTTTCCAGAAGGACGTTGTTTAATTCCGGATATTGTACAAAAGGCATGTCCAGAATAACGGCGGAAAACTTTTTCTGATGAAGTGCCGATGCCAATGATTGAAGGAATGATTTCCCTGCACTATCTTCCTGTTTGGATATGGTGCGCAGAATTTCATGCATTGCAGGCAGATTTGCATAGGCTGGTTTTCCCGCCATAGTTGCCAGATAACCATGAGCGGGAATCCATACGGGTCCATTGATTTTCTTTAGGATATCCATAAAATGCCGGCCGGATAATTTGTCTGTTTGCGAGGGCAATTGCTTTTGAGGGGGATAAACCAGTATGCTGAACTGTATGATAATCAACAGGTGTACGATTAATTTGACTACTTCCTTGTTTGACAACCATGAAATAACGCGATGACTGGATATTCCAAACATTATGGCCATACCGATATAAACCGGCATCATGGAGTTTAAATTGCTTCCCAGATTTCCGGTGGCGGCGAAAGACAATCCCAACAGTCCTGTCAGTATGAAAAAGCAAAAACTGTTCTGGGTGTAATTTTTAGAGATGATCATATCCTTGATAAAATATGCTGCAATAAAAAGGATGGTAATCCACAAAGGTTTGAGAAGACCACGACTCCAAAACAGGGGCAAAAGTTCGCGATCCAGGGTGTTGGTGAGCGGCAATTTCCAGGTATAATAATTAAACCAACCATTATGGATGACATCCAGAAAAATACTGATAACGAAAATGGCGGTGGCCGTAAAAAATGCCAATTTGAAGGCATTTTTCCTTTCCAGAAAAAATATCGACAATACCAACGGAGGCAAAAACAAAATGACCGATTGCTTGGTAAAATAAGCAAGTGTAAACAAAATACCGGAAATAAATATCCGGTATTTATTTTGGGATGAACGCAACAGGTAGATTGAAAATACCAGCCAGAAATTGTAAAGGGAGTCAATGCGTGCAATATCGAACCAGGTATTGCAGATTTTGTAGGTTGCCGCGAACAATCCTGCTGCAATTATTCCGTGCGTTTTGCTTTGGGTTTCGTTTTTGACGAATAAATAAACCAGGATGAAAACGCCGAATGTCGCCATGATGGAAAGCATCCGTAGAGTGAAAAAAGAAGGCCCCAGGAACAATGCCAGCAAAGCCGAAAGAAGATAATATAGCGGGGTGTAAATGAAAGGAACAAAATCAAGACCCGGGGCGATATATATTTTCTGGCCGCGTAAAATGCGCTGGACATGTTCCAGAGTATATCCTTCAAATAATTCAAGCTCAAACGGATATTGGGCGCGCAGGATGCCTAACAACAAAAAAACGAAGATGAAATAAGCGGCGAAAGCAATGTCGATCTTCTTAAGTATGTTGGATGTGGTTTTAATTATGGCATTTTCTGTCACAGTTTGATATCCTTTTGCCTTGTTGGAAAACCTAATTATACGCAATCACCGGTATAAGTAAAAGGACATTATAAGTCCGAAAAACTCTTGGCAGAGGTGGCTATGAAAGAAAAAATAATTTTGCTGGTCTTACTGGTTCTGTCAGGCTCACCTTCTTTTGCATACGTCATCAATCAATCCGCGGATATTGTGGTAGGTCAAAGTAATTATACTGATAATTCTTCCGGATGTTCTGAATACAAAATGTACAGACCTCAGTTTTTGCATAGTGACGGGAGTAAAATGGTTGTGCCTGATACTAACAACCACCGTGTATTGATTTATAACAGTATACCAAACACCAACAATGCAGCAGCTGATCTTGTTGTTGGCCAACCCGGATTTTACAGCAAAGCATATAATCAAGGTGGAAATTGCGGTCCAAATACTTTAAGATCACCTATTGGTGCGTGTGTATATGATGACAAATTATTTATCGCGGATACATACAATCATCGTGTTTTAATATTCAATTCAATGCCAAACACGCATAATGCTGAAGCTGATATCGTGATTGGACAACCGGATTTATGGAGTTGTACTGCCAATCAAGGAGAATCTGCTAGCAGCAAAACACTTAGCTACCCGAATAGTGTTTTCATTGTCAATGGCAAACTATTTATAGCCGACACGATGAACAATCGTGTCTTGGTCTACAATTCAATACCTAATACTCACAATGCCTCTGCGGATATTGTAATTGGTCAACCAGAGATGTTTGTAGTTACGGATGGTTGCAGTTCGATAAAGTTGGACAATCCGACATTTGTTGCAAGTGACGGAACAAGATTGTTTATATCCGATGGGGAAAACAGCAGGGTTATTATCTACAATTATTTACCAGCAGTTAGCGGCGCAGAGGCAGATTTGGCAATAGGTCAAGTTGATATGAACAGCAAAGAGATTAACCAGGGCGGAGCATGTGATGCAAATACTTTAAACCATGCAACCAATGTATGGGTTGAGGGAACCAGACTGTTTATTGCCGACGTAGGGAATAACCGAGTTTTGATTTATAATTCAATTCCTGTAGAAAATAATGCATCGGCTGATATAGTCGTTGGCCAGTCTAATTTTACAAGCAATGCTGCAAACCAGGGAGAATCCTGCGGTCCCACTAAATTATACCAGCCGCTTTTTGCATTGACAATAAACAACAAGCTGGTTGTGGCTGATACTTTTAACAACAGAATCACCATTTACAACAATTATACAATTCCCACCATTTCGATTATTTCCCCTGATTATTCGACTGAATCCAGAACCATATCTGTCAGTTTCTTTGGTACTGAATATACTCAAATCAACAGCATTAAACTTGTCAAAAGTTCAGGAGAAATATTTGCAACAAATATTGTTCTTGAAAGTCTAAGGAAGTTGAATTGCACATTATCTTTGAATGATATCCCCGGATTTTATGATGTGCAGGTAAATATAAACGGTAGAATTGCAACCCTATCCAAAGGTTTTGCTGTATTGGATAAAGTAGAACCACCGGTTGAATGGACCGTGAAAGATATTGGACAGCTTGACGCTCCGACCCTGGCAGGTCCTTATTACGGACTTTCCATAGGCGACGGTGATAATGATGACTACCAGGAACTGTTTGTGGCGAACCGGTTTCAGCAATTGTCATATTTTAATTACTTCGACAGTTATTGGACCATCAGCAAGCTTCCTGGGACGGCAACCGGAGAGCTGTACAGCTGCGTGGTTGTTTGCGATGGGGACGGAGACGGCAATTATGACCTATATGGATCTACACTAAACAATGGATATCATCTATACGAATTTAAAAGCGCCGGCTGGACCAAACAAAGCATCGGAGCCCTGCCGAATCAGATTTATGCAGTTTCCCACAGCGACGGTGACAATGACGGTAAAATGGAACTCTATGCCGCCTGCGGCGACAAGCATGTTTATCAATACAAAAAGGATTTCAACTGGAATATAACCGACCTGGGAAATACAGGTTCCCAGATTTATGCCATAGCATCAGGTGATGGTAATAGTGACGGGGAATTTGAAGTATATACGTCAAACATCGACCATGCTATTCATCAATTCAAATACAACGGTTCATCCTGGACAATGACCACGGTAGGTTCGGGCGCGGGAGAAATGTACGGTTTGGCTGTGGGCGACGGAAACCGCGATGGCCAAAAGGAAGTGTATGGCGCCAATCAGGACGGAAAAATTTACCAGTTCAAATGGCAGATAGCCACCTGGTCAACCACGATTGTTGGAGAGGTTGGCTGCGAAGTGTATGACGTGAAAGTCAGCGATGGAGATAATGACGGTCAGGATGAAGTCTATGCGGCGTGTGCTGACGGCCATATGTATCAATTCAGCTATACCACCCAGTGGACAACAAACAACCTGGGATCCGTGCAAACACCCTTGCGTAAGTTTGCCATAGGTGACGCGAATAATGACAACCGGTTTGAAGTATATGCTGCGGGTGAAAACAATCATGTTTATCAGTTTAAATCACACTCTCTGTTGCCTACTCCAACACCGACTGTTACACCCATTCCAACGGCTACCCCGATTACCGGGTTTGACGGAAGAATAATCTCGAAGAAATTCATCTATGCCGCTCCCAATCCGGTCCGGGGCAGGTATGCCAATATTGTCATTTTCACGAAGGAATCCGCGGAGGTAAGCGCAAAGCTGTTCACAACTTCGAATCAGGAAGTGCTGTCCTTTCGGCGGAATTATTCTATAGGCAAGCATGAGGAGCGCATTTATGTGGGGAATTTGGCTAATGGTGTATATCTGTTGTTGGTTAAGGCCAAGGATGATGCGGGATACTCAGAAAAAGTGATTAAAAAAATCGCCCTTTTGAAATAGTGACTAATGGACCAAATATTCCAATTCAGCAAAGATACTTACTGGGTAAGATATCCAATGTCTATTCAATGTCGCACGCCTTTAGTTGATGTCTGTATAAATATTTTGACCAGTTTCCGGAGGAATATCAGAAGAAGTATGGGCAGAAGTATGGACGATTGCGAGCAATTGTGGAAGAGGTGGTTAGAAAGTATATAAGTTGCGGAGATTTGCTGAAAACGTAGCTATAGACCAAGCCCTTTTTCTATAAAGGGGTGTAAAATCAGAGGTGTTCCTGGTTGGTGAAATTTTCATAAAATGTAAAATAACTAATTTGCTTGTCAGGTGGCTATCTTTTGTAAAAACCCTGATCTTTAGAATATTATATTTATCGAGAAATAATTTTTTTTAAGGGATTTATAATTACAGGAATATCTTTGGTAAGAACTTCCCAAAGAATATCAAAATCAACCTGGTCATAACCATGGATAAGTCGATTGCGCAAACTAATTACTTCCGGCCAAGGTATATCCGGATATTGCTTTTGATCTTCACGGGATATTCGGCCGGCTGCCTCACCTATAATTTCCAGAAGACGAACCAGGGACAGATTAAGTTTGCGATCATTGTCCAAGTCTTTCCTCTTTTTACCGCAAACCATCTCCAGAGCTTCCAAGGCATGATCCAACATATGTTTTAAACAAACTATATTTTCATGCTGCGACATATTGAACCTCTGCTTCAGAAATAACCCGGTCCCGAAAATATTTACTCAAGAATTTCGGAGTATTCAGGTCTACTTTCTGATCTAGAATTTCCGACAACTCTTGTTCCATTGAGAAGAACTTCAATCCGGGAACGTGATCTTTTTCAAATTCGACTAAAACATCAACATCACTCTGAGGTTTAAAATCATCTCTGAGAACAGACCCGAAAAACGCTAATTTAAAAATATGGTTTTTTTTACAAAAGGCTTCAATCTTGGCCTGCTCAATATTAATGTTTACCATAAAAAACCTCTTTTAGGTCCGGCATCTTCAGCCCCCTACAAAATTCCGTCTGCTGTCATAGAAACCTATCTCGATAATCGTCTCAACCCAACCGACACCACATACTATATTATCTTTGCCCTTTTGGTCAGCCAAGAGGATAGTTTATACTCCATTTCCCGGCCTGCAGGCTGGTCTCGAACCTGTCCTTTAACGCTTGTTTTTCTTTTGCGCCCATATTTTTCAGGACCAGTTCAAGTTATTTGCTCCCATTTGTCCAGATCATTTGCTACTGCTTGGTTTAATACATCCAGGTCAGACTCAGCATGCCAGACAGGTTTTCGCTTTTGTCCTTATTCACCTTGTCCAAAGCAATCGGTTTTTCCGGGATATCCCAGCCTTCCGGACTGTGTGTGATTTTAGAATAATTACCCGTAAGATTAATTTTCCACGGCCCTTTTTCCACACCCACACCAAAGCGGAAAGAGCGTGTATACGTGGAATAGGTCAACAGATTTTCGCCGGCAGTATAATATTTATCAACGAGAATGGTTTCTACACCGCTAGGATCTTTTTGGGTTATTATCTGATGTGCGAGAATTTTTTCATAAGATTCATAGGCTACTCGTTGGTCCACATAACTGGTCCTTAGAAACAATCCCGGGAGCAGTTGATATTGGACGCCAAATGAGAATAGGGCGTATCCGGAATCAGCCAAGGTTTCTTCCATATTTGCTTGACGGCTCTTGGATGACCCCAAGCGGTATTCCAGGGAGAAAATCGAGCCTTCGGATGGAACAATGGCAGTACCAATGCCAATACCTGAGGTGAAGGTGGTAATGGGATCCTGAAAACCCAAAGTGGACGTGTCCAGTAATTCAAGGGATCCGTTGGGATACGGATGATCAAAGCTCTGATTGTTAAAAGTTACTCCAAAGCGGAGATCATCCTCGCGTACCATGGGTAAGCGCACACGGAATTCCAACTCATAGTCTACATTTCGCAAGGCAGAAGCTACGTAATCCCGGCCAGACCAAGCTAACGTGTTGTCGTCATATTTATATGCCAGATTTAGCCCAACATCCATCACTTTCTTATAATGATACACTCCCTGAAAAGCGGATCTGACTGGTCGGTTGAGCTGGGTATAACTACTGACTTGAGGAAAATCCAGTGTGGAGAGATCATGCGCATGCGTGGATTGATTTTCCAGGGCACCCTCAAAGCTCAGGCCCAAGGTAAGCCGGTCTTCAGGATCAAAGACCTCAACCAGGCGGTATCCCAGACCAGCTTGCAGACCAGTAAAGCGGGACTGATCTTCACGTCCGGAATAATTCCAGACCGACTGGGTGCCGGTAAGGCCCACTCCTAACGAGGCATTTTTAAAAACCTCATAGGCACAGCGGATAGTACCTCCGTTCTGCCAGGAGGTAGGGGAAAGTCGATCAGAGTCATTGGAAACCACTTTTTGATAAGATACCTGTGGGATAAACTGTATTCCTAAGTTTTCAGTCGGCCAGGCCAGCACCCCCTGATACAAGGATTGCTTTAAAGGCAGGAGGCCCAAAAAGGTTCTGGTTGTTCTCCAGGAATAAATAGTATCCGGTAAGAGCGTATTACCTTTAGAATCAACATTATAATAATAGTAATACCTGGTAGTAGTCGTTTGCGTTGCAGATTCGTACGTATTTGGTGTAGAGGGGTCCCAATCATAGTGAATCTTAGATTCAGGCAGTAAAAAGGTTCCCATCGTGTCATCAGCATAGTGAGTGGTAAATTCTTCCAGTTTTTCATCATGCCCAAATTGGAGCGAGAGATCCAGCCGATTATCCCGGGGCTGAAAAATTATACCAGCCGGATTGCCCATATTATATATGGTGAGTTTGGTAATTTCATCCTCCAGGACCAAAGATGCATTGCCAAGACCTACGACCGTAGAGGAATCCGCTTGAGAGAGCACAGGCAAAAGGCTGAGTAGTAAAACACAACCCAGAATCGTCAAGTTGAAAAAACGCATACGAAAAAAACCTCCTGCAATTAATATAATCTGCTGATCATAACCTTCACGTACCCGGATGTCAAGTGCTTGCTCGACGCTGAGTCAAGTTTTTGCCATATTTTTACTCCACATTTTTTTGGCAGAGCGAGGAAAAAAGATTGATTTTTGGACCCCAATGATATAGAAAAGATCAGTCTAAAGCACAATCTGACAGAGAAATATTGCACAAGGCATGTTATACTATGAAACCATACACAGCGAAAATTTAGGAGAATGCATGTCTACGGTTTGGATCCGTTTTGGAGATAAAAGAGATTATCCGATTGTTGTCAACCCCGGAGTGTTGACAGAGGTCGGCGCCCTGGCTCAAAAACAGGTGCGCGGTAAAACTGCCTGTCTGATTTCGCATCCGAGAATCTATCGCTGGTACGGGAACCCGGTAGAGCGTTCCTTGAAAAAAGCCGGTTTTCAAGTACAGCCTATCTTGGTTCCGGAAGGCGAAGCCACTAAAAGCATGCAGCAAGCTGAGAAAATCATTGGACGGATGATTGCCAAACGCGCTGACCGGTCTTCCTGTCTGATTGCGTTAGGCGGCGGCGTAGTCGGTGATTTGGCCGGATTTGTGGCTGCAACCTATATGCGGGGCATTGAGTTTATTCAAATACCCACTACGTTATTAGCGCAAGTGGATTCCTCAGTCGGAGGAAAAGTTGCGGTCAATCACACGCTGGGTAAAAATTTGATTGGCGCTTTTTTACAACCGCGTTTGGTTGTCACTGATCCGAAAGTACTCAAAACCTTGACTGCGCGCCAATTTCGATCCGGTCTGGCGGAAATGATAAAAGCCGCAATTATTGCGGACGCGAAATTTTTCCGGCAGTTGGAGAAAGATATGCCCGGCATTATGGCGCTGGACATGAACCTGTTAAGTAAAGCCATTATCAAAAGTTGCAGTATAAAAGGCGCGGTGGTGGAAAAAGATGAGACAGAGCGGGGGCTGCGTGCTATTTTGAACTATGGCCATACTTTTGGACATGCTCTGGAAACGTATCATCACTATCAAGGCTATACGCATGGAGAAGCCGTATCCATTGGCATGGTCATGGCAGCGCACTTGGCAGCACAGCTCGGTATATGCAAACAAGAGACGGTGAAACGACAAGTTTCATTATTATATCAAGCAAAATTACCAATCCGAGGGAAACGCGAAAAGGTTGCTAAAATTTGGGAGCACATGAAAACTGACAAAAAAGTTCTAGCCGGCGAAAATAATTTTATATTGACACCCTATATTGGTCATGCTAGAATTATGAAGAAAATACCGTCTTTTTCTGTGCACCGGGTACTTGAAACCATTATGGGCGGTGCCTGAGGGCGGAGGTTTATGTTATGGCAAAAGACGATTCCGGATTTACCGAAGTTGAAGAATATAGTAAAAAATTAAATAATAATCCTGAATCATTGGTGTTTGTCCCGCTGGCTGAGTCTTATCGCAAAAGCGGAATGCTCGATGAAGCAATCGAGACCTGCGTAAAAGGATTACAACTTCATCCCTCGTACATGAGCGCCAGGATGGTTTTGGGCCGCGCGTATATGGAAAAGAAGATGTACGAGGAGGCGGAGACCGAATTTCGCAAGGTGGCTTCTGCGGATGTGAACAATATCATGGCACACTCGCTTTTGGGACAAAACTACATGAAACAGGCGAAGTTTGCGGATGCGATCAAAGAGTACCAAAAAGTACTCACCTTGAATCCGGACGATATTACCGCGCAGCAAATGCTGAACAAAGCCTTGGAGCTGGCGCGGCAAAGCGCTCCGCCGAAAGGCGCTCCGGCAGGTTCGTCCGGCGGCGGAGCAGTCGAACAGGATAAAAAGAAGAATCTTTCCCGTGCGGAAGAGCTGAGCAAGCAAGGTGATATTGAAAACGCCATCAGACTCTACCGGTTGATTCTTGAGGCAGATCCGGAGAATTTGGTTGTTCGCCAGCGTTTAAAGGATTTAGAATTACGTAAAGTAAAAGCCAGTACTCTCCCAAAAACGGTGGTCCGATCCAAGACAGATATAGTCAGCAGTTTTCGGGACAATGACAAAATTACTTCCGACGATATTTTGTCGGTCATGAAAGATACAGTGCCGCGGACTTCGCCGCCACCGATCAAATCGGTGGTTAAGCCCAAAGCAGCGGCCACTGCGCCAGTGAAAGCAACACCAGTGGCGCCGAAGTCGGCAGAATCAAAAATAGTCAATACCAAAGGTTCGGAAGAAGTTGTGGATATCGACAAAATGCCGGCTTTGAGCAAGTTAAAGCAGACGGAAGGAATAGTCGGAATTATGTTGATGGATATTCACGGCAAGGTTTTGTCCAGCACATTAAAAACCAAAGCCGGTACGCCGGAATTGACAAACACGGTCTCCCTGATTTTTAGCAAGACCGAGAAATCGGTTCAGGCCATGGATTACGGCAAGCAGGTGAATCAAATTCTGATTACCGGAGAGAAGGGACAGATTATTTTTAGTAAAATTGGGTCAAAGATTCTGGTTGTGATGGCCGATGAAAATATTAATTTGGGCAAAATGCGTTTGGCCATGAGCGAAGTTGTCAAAGCATTACGTTAGCCTTACGAAAAAAACGTTACGGAGAAACGATGGATTTTAAAGCCATACTGAATGAAATTGTAGCCAATGTGGATGGCGCGATTGGCGCCGGTTTGGTGGGAACCGACGGTATTGTCATCGAGCAGATTGCATTGAAAGGTGATTTTAATATCAGCGATGTGGGTGCTGAATATGCCACCATTATTAAAAATGCGAAAAAAGCCTCGGAGAATTTCGGCTTGGGAAAAACCAGCGAGATTTTAATTAGCACGGAAAAAGCTACGATGATCATGAATACAGTGAGCGCCGATTATTTTGTAGCCATTGCGTTGAATTTGGAAGGGAATTTGGGACGCGGACGGCTGGAAGTGAAAAAGGCGTTGCCGAAATTTGAAAAAGAATTAACTTAAAACGCATATGCCCAAAATCAGGTATCAGGAAAAAAAGCAAACCACTTGTGATCGTTATCGGTTCAGGGTGGTTTTTTTATTTGGAGAGGTTTTTTAGGATGGCCAAGATATACCGTCCCAATTCTCGTTATGTTTTTAAAGTGCCCGGGACCGGTCGCGTTTGGTGGAGTGTGTTGACCGGAATGGGAGTGGTTATTATTCTGGTGTTACTGCTGGCCGGAAAAAAAAGTCTGTTCACAGTGATTGCGTTGTATCGAGAACAGGACCATTTAACAACTCAAATTGATGAAATGAAGGATCAAAATAAAAAACTGGCACAGCAGATTGAGGATTTGAAAACCGATCCCAAGGCAGTGGAGCGTATTGCGCGGGAAGAATTAGGTATGGTTCGCAAGGATGAGATCGTGTATCGCTTTGTTTCACCTGAGATGGCGGTCGAACCTCGAGAATGATGACTTGACGCTTCGTTTTTGGCGTGGTATACCCGAAGGTGCGGTGAAAAGAGTAAGTGCGGATGTATTGACAAATAAACATAAGCATACGCGGTGAAGATGAACTGGGAGACGATTTCCAAAAAAGATAATGAGATCATAGCAAGACAGATCCAGCGGGAACCGCGAAATTTACACGGGGTAGCACGCCGCTGCCCACATCAATGTCCGCAAGTCAGTGTTAATTACCCACTCTCAAAAAAAGAGCAGGATGCTGATTTTTTTCCAACAGTTTTCTGGTTAACCTGTCCGGGAGCTGTACGCCTGGTGGGCAAGATTGAAGATCAGGGTTTTATTCGGCGAATTCAAGAGCACGTGAACTCTAATAGCGGCTTGTCGGAAATAGTGCAAGCAGCGCATCAAGAATACATATACATAAGACGCACACTCTTGGATTATAAAGTGAGGGTCGGATTGCGTAAGGCGGAAGACAACGCATTGAAATATATTGAAAAAGTCGGTATTGGCGGAGTGTCGGATCTCAAAGGCGTCAAGTGTCTGCATATGCATTATGCGCATTATTTGGTCACGCGCAACAATCCGGTTGGGGAATTGGTTGATAAAATGATCCGGCTCTCAAAGGAAAAATGGCAGTGCAATTTCTGTTATTATGCCCATGCACATGAAGCTGCCGGGGTGGCGGAATAGGCAGACGCAGCGGACTTAAAATCCGCTGAACCGAAAGGTTCGTGCCGGTTCGAGACCGGCCCTCGGCACCAGCGTTCCGCTAGGCTGTAGGGGCACAGCATGCTGTGCCCCTACGAAAATGTGGTCTACTATCTACTTCCTCCTTTCAAAATTTTAAACGCTGTGCATGGCGGAGCAATTGAGATTAAAGTTTTTACCAGTCAGAATACGACAGCTTCAGACCGAATTTTTGCCGTTGACGTACTATTTCAGCCTTTGCTACACTATCCTGTAAAAGCAAATTTTTATCAACTCAGCTGGGCAAGGAGGGATGGTATGGGGAATCTGGTTAAAGTACTGCAGGCAACTCAGTTGTTTAAACCGTTTTCTTACGAAGAGTTGACTAAATTAGCGGAGCATAGCCGGGAAGTGTGTCTT
>JAGLMY010000102.1 GCA_023139775.1 bacterium | reverse complement strand
GACGGCACGATTAACATTATTAAGGGTCAAGGTGCGGGTGCCAAAGTACTGGCTGTTTTAAGTGAAGGAAATTTTTTCGGAGACATGTCTTTTTTGGATTCGCAACCCAGATCCGCGACCGCCATTGCCGGCGGCAGTGCAACCTTGTATAAATTGACACCGGATGATTTTGCCGAATTTGCCGCTGCGGTTCCCAAAGCAGCGTTGAAATTTTTCAGAGTGTTTATCGCCAAACTGGTCAAACGTCTGCGCGAAACCGATGAAGTCCTGATGTCTCAGAGCAACAGTATTATTACCTCTTGATTGCACCAGGCACCTGTATCCCGGAGTCTGCGAATAATGAATAGGTCTTTTGACCCCGGCATTTATTTGGATTTGCTTTAGTCCATTTCGTTAAAAAAATTATCATCCCATCCGGATTTGTTCTGGTTGTTGCTCTTAAAATCCATGATACTGAGGTTTTCCGAAAGAGAAATGTCGAAGTTGACAAGTACTTTAAAAAATGATATTGTTCAGGCACCAAACTATTCGAACATCAAATGTTTTGATGTTCGAAATAATAGCTGAGGAGCGGTCTTTGAAAAAGAATATATCCCAACAAGCGGAGTATCTGATGGAATTGTTCGCCCGGTTTCATAAGGCCGTGGACGCGCAGGTCATAAAAATGCCGGAGGTGTTAACCACCAGGATGACTATGGGTCAATTGCGTCTTATGCATTATTTAATGGAACACGGGGCAACCTCCATGCGCGCCCTGGCGGAGTATAGCCGGGTGGTGATGTCTACTATGACCGATATGGCCAACCGGTTGGTTCGTTTGGGCATGATCAAACGGCGGCAGGATCCTAATGATCGGCGGCTGGTGCTGCTGGAAGTAACGCCCAAGGGTAGAAAAGAGTTTGCCGCCAAACATCAGTATTTTCGTGAGCATGTCACAAATATTTTACGTCCCTTACCGGATAGTGAAAGGGACAAGTTAATGCAAGCCATTCAGACCATTGAACACATATTAAGCAAACAAAAAAATCGACAAGCACAGAGTAAATAAGAACGGAACGTGCCGGGACGGAGGCAAATATTATGAGAACAGTTGGATTACTGGTAAGCCTGCTATTGCTGAATGTGGGTTTGGCCGCGGCAGCCGGGCTGCCGGAGGTTATTCAACAGGCCTTGAACAACAATACCCATATAAAAAAGGCAGTAGCGGATTTTAAGATCGCTAAAGCCATAGTGGAAAAAACCTATGCCATGTTTGATCTCAAACTGGACGGCGGTATGAATTATTCCGAGAGTTTGTCAGAAGCGACCTCAGCGCTGGCTCCTGAAGGGACTCAAGTGTTGGCGTACAACCTCTCATTGTCCGAGATGCTGCCGACCGCCGGGTTCTTGAGTCTTGATTTCAGTTCGGCCCGTACCGGATTGACCTACGCGGATACCGGAGGCGCCGGCAGTCCGGGTTTGGACTTACGCATGTTTACTTCCAGTGTCAATCCGACCTACCAACCGGAATTATCTTTGTCGTACACGCAGCCCCTGCTGAAAGATTTTTTAGGCCGTCCGGATCAAGTAGCTTTAAAAATAGGTGCCATTAGCATTGACTTGTCAAAGACCAGCGTGTTGAACACAGTGCAGGACCAGGTCGATAAGTTGGTGGCAGCCTATTACTTTATTGCTATGACGACAAAAATTCTCGTAGTTCAGAGAGTAGCTTTAACGGAATCAGAGCAGTATTATGCCCAAACCTTACGCATGCAACGGATTGGTTTGCGTGAAAACAAAGATGTCCTTCAAACCAAGGCAGCCATGCTCAGCGCCCGGGCGGAAATAACACCGGCGGAAAACAACGTAAAAACCGCCAAAGACAATTTTTTAAGTTTGGCCGGATTTACCGCGGCTCAATGGGAAGGCCTGCAGCTGACAACTGCTGAAAAACCTAAAGACATTGAAGTTGCCGCTGAATTAACACCTGAGCGGGAAACCAGGCTGGTTGACCAACAACCGGCAGTGAAGATTTCCAAGCTCTCGCTGGAGATGGCGCGGTTAAGCAAAACCATTGCGGATAATGCCGCCTGGCCCTCGCTCAATCTTTTTGGCAAGTACGGAATTGTTGGGTCGGATGGGACGGCCGGAGGTGGTTTTAGCGAGATGTTTTCCAACGAGTATAATAATTTCGCGTTGGGGGTTAATTTTACCATGTACCTGCCCAACCGTTCCAGCACCGGAGAAATCACCACAAAAAACAATGAGCTTGAAAAAGCGCAGGAGAGCTATGTTGAGTTGCGTAAAATAATCAGGCTTCAAATTCGCATGGCGCAGCGGACGCTGGTGGCAGCTAAGCAGGATTATCAGCTCAAAGTGGAGGCCCGGGAACTGTATGAAAAAACCCTGACTATTCAGAACCGTCATTTTTCCCAAGGTCGTATCACTACCCGTGAGCTGCTTATGGCACAAAGTGATTTTCACCGCGCGCAATTTTCTGAGATCAGCTCGTATTTCGAATTTATCAAGGCCCTAAATACCTGGAGAAAATTAACCGGTAAATACAACAACTACAGCCAAGCTTTTATAAAGGAGTAACGCCATGGGATTTATACGTTATTTCGCGCAAAAGAGTGTTTTTGTCAATTTGATGGTAGTCTTCATATTAATTGTGGGCGGATATACTTTTTTAACCTCAGCCAAAGAAGTCTTTCCCCAGATCAGGTTTGGCTACATTGCCGCCTGGGTAGTCTATCCGCAAGCCGGGGCCGGTGAAATTGAGAAATTAATTACCATACCCATTGAAAATGCTTTAGAAGATGTGGAGGGTGTGAAACGTATGACCTCCTGGTCCAGTGAGGGACTTTCCATGATCGGCATTGAGTTGCTGCCCAGTGTTAAAGATGTCAAAGCCGTACTGGATGAGGTAAAAGATGAGATCGACAAAATTCAGGATTTTCCGGATGAGGTGGAAGATCCGGAAATAATAGAGATCTCGACCGATATGTTTCCTCTGATAAATGTTTCCGTGTCCGGCGGCAAAAATTATTCAGAACTCCGCACGGCGGCAAAACACTTGGAAGACAAGTTTGAAAACCTAAAGGGTGTGGGAGAGGTTACTAAAAACGGCTACTATGACCGGGCGATTTGGGTGGACGCGGACCGTCGTAAACTCTCGGAATATGGACTGACGCTGTTCAATTTTATTAATGTGCTGAAAGATCGTGACATATCCATGCCTGCCGGAAATAAAGTGTTTGGCAAAAGTGAAAACGCGATTCGCATGTCCTTGCCCATGGATAATGCCCAAGATGTACGCAATGTGATTATCCGGTCCAATGAGATGGGCAATCATGTCCGTGTTCGTAATGTGGCAATTGTTACGGACGGCTACAAGGACGAGGATTTTTATATGCGCGCGCAAGGCAAACGCGCCATTTTATTGGAAATCAAAAAACAGAAAAATTATGACACCATCAAAATGGTGCGGAACCTGCGCAAACTGGTAAAGGAGATAAAGGACGAATTGCCGGAAGGTGTGGAAATTACCTTTTCCAATGATATGTCCATCTACTTGAAAAACCGGTTGACAGTACTCTATTCCAACGGCCTATTTGGAGCGGTCCTAGTGATGGTTATGTTGCTGCTGTTGCTGCGGCCATCTGTAGCTTTTTGGACTGCCCTGGGCATGCCGGTTGCTTTTGCCGGCGCTTTTTACGTGGCCCATAGCATGGGTATGGGGTTAAACATGATGTCCATTTTGGGATACATCATGGTCCTGGGTATGGTGGTGGATGACGCGATTGTGGTTGGGGAAAATGTGTACCGCCATATTGAGGAAGGGAAACCGCCCCTGGAAGCAGCAGTGGCGGGAGCTCAGGAAATGTTTATGCCGGTCATTGCCTCAGTCTCCACAACTATTGCCGCTTTCTCGCCCTTGCTTCTGGTGGGCGGCATGATGGGCGAATTTCTTTCGGCTATTCCCAAAGTGATCATTATTGCCTTAGCCGCCTCCTTGTTGGAGTGCTTCATTATTCTGCCCTCGCATTTGGCGGATTTTGTGAAACCCAAGAAAGATTTACGTATGGAATCACGCCAGGAACATTGGTTTGATATATTGCGGGAGTTTTATGGCAAGGTTTTAAATTGGGTGTTGCACCGGCGGCTGTTGTTTGCCTTGATGATTCTGATTTTGCTGGTAGTGGCTACGTTCTTTGAGCTGAAGAACGGGATTGTGTTTACGGACGCGCAGATGCAGCAAATTAACATTATCCTAAAAACAGACAAAGACTATTCCGTTGACGATACCGAACGTGCTGTGATGAATATTGAAAAACAAGTGATGCGTCTCTCGGACCAAGACCTGGATGTGGTGAACAGCTATGTGGGTATGGCCGATGACCGTCATGGTCCGCCCAGGTTCGCGCCCAACATTGCTCAGATCATGGTTTTGTTGCACATTGAGGATAAGCGCGGGATTAAGGACGCGAACAAGATTGTCAATCAGCTGCGCGAGTGGATCGGTATGCCGGAGGGTATACGCGAATTAGATATTGAGGCCATGAAAGGCGGTCCACCGGCCGGGGCGGCTATTGATGTGAAAGTGATTGGGAAGGATTACGAAACCTTAGACAATGTTTCTCAAGAAGTACTGGCAGTCATCAAAGCCATTGAGGTTCCGGTTCCAAACAAGGAACAGAATAAAGCGAAGACGAAAATGTTTCAACCGGTCAAAGAAATTAAGACGGATTTTGAGGAAGGAAAAACCGAGATTCGTTTTAAAATTGATGAAGCCAAAGCCAGTTTGGCAGGAGTCAGTCTCACTCAGGCCGGAAGTCTTTTGCGCGCGGCAGTGGCTGGGATTAAATTGAAAACCATTAAAAAGCTCGGAGAGAATATTGATGTAATGATACGCGTAAACGAGCAATCCATTAAAACCGTTGATGATTTACTGGAGCTGCGTGTGCCCAACAAATTTGGGAACCGTATTTTGCTCAGAGAGATTGTTGAGGTGGAAAAAGGCGCTTCTTTTGCAACCTTGATCCACCAGGACGGAAACCGCTCGATTTCTGTAATTGGGTCCATTGACCAACAAAAGACCAAGGTCAATGCCGTGAACCGGAAAGTGCTCAAAGTATTGGAATCGTTCCGGGAAAAATTTTCGGACATTGAGTTTGAAGTGGGCGGCGAACACCAGGAAATGATGGAAGGATTTATGGATCTGGGCAAAGCCTTTATTCTGGCCGTCTTCTTGATCTTTATTATCCTGGCGACCCTGTTCAATTCAATTGCTCAGCCGCTCATTATTATGCTGGCCATACCCTTTGGTTTTATTGGAGTCATGCTGACCCTGCTTATTCACGGGATGCCGATTTCTTTTATGGCTTTTATGGGGTTTGTAGGCTTATCCGGCGTGGTGGTCAATGATTCCCTGATTTTGGTTAACTTTATTAAAAAGCTTATTAAAGAAGGGAAAGCAGTGGAAGAAGCTGTGTTGGAGGGCGCTAAAACCCGTCTGCGTCCGGTCATGTTAACCACAGTCACCACTGCAGTCGGCTTGTTTCCTTTGGCCTATGGTTGGTTTGGCGGGGAAGAGCCCTTTATTCGTCCCATGGCCATGGTCTTTTCCTGGGGGCTGGTTTTTGCCACAGGCGTTACATTGTTTATTATTCCCAGCTTTCTGGTTATGTCCATGAATGCCAGGATACACTGCAAACGCTGGTTTAGTAAAGAGAGTGCAGAGGAGATAATATTCTCTAAAAAAACGAAGCACGAGCAAGTTTTCATTCATAAAACAACCTTTTCGCAGCAGCAACCAGCAAAAAAGAAAGGAAAATAATCTTGATGTCCCAACTTACAACTTCCCCGGCCTGGCAAGCCCTATCTAAACATTATCAGTCCAGCAAGGATACGCATATGCGGGATCTCTTTGCCGCGGATCCGGAGCGGTTCCGAAAATACTCACTGTGTTTTCAGGACATTCTTTTTGATTATTCCAAAAACCGGATTACGGATGAAACGCTTTTGCTGCTCATACAATTAGCCGAACAGACAGGAGTGAAAGAAAAAATAAATGCCATGTTTTCAGGTCAAAAGATTAACACCACCGAAAACCGGGCGGTTTTGCATATCGCGCTGCGCAATCGTTCCAACCGGCCCATTCAGATGGATGGACAGGATGTCATGCCAAAAGTAAACGCAGTATTGGCAAAAATGCGCGTGTTTACTGAAAAAGTGCGCTCAGGAGAATGGCAAGGATATACGGGGAAAAGAATTACAGATGTGGTTAATCTTGGCATCGGCGGCTCTGACTTAGGGCCGCAGATGGTGGTTTCTGCCCTGACCCCGTACGTGCAGCCGGATTTGAATTTTCATTTTATATCCAATGTGGATGGGACGCATATTGCCGAGGTCTTGAAGCGTGTTAATCCGGAGACCACGCTCTTTTTAATTGCCTCCAAGACCTTTACCACCCTGGAGACCATGGCCAATGCGCATAGTGCCAGAGATTGGTTTTTACAGACAGCCAAAGATGAAAAAAGAGTGGCCAGGCATTTTGTAGCCATGTCCACTAATGCCAAAGAAGTTGCCAAATTCGGGATAGATACGGTAAATATGTTTGAATTCTGGGACTGGGTCGGAGGACGTTATTCCTTGTGGTCAGCCATTGGGTTGTCCATTGCCCTGGCCATTGGGATGGACAATTTTGAAGCAATGCTAACAGGCGCGCATCAGGTGGATGAACATTTTCGCACTGCGGAATTCAAGGAAAACATCCCGGTGCTCATGGCGCTGCTGGGTATTTGGTACAATAATTTTTTCCAGGCGGAAAGCCATGCGATTTTACCCTACGACCAGTACCTGGCCCGTTTTCCCGCCTATTTCCAGCAGGCCGATATGGAGAGCAATGGCAAGCGTGTGAACAAAGCAGGAGAATGGGTGGATTATTCCACCGGCCCGATCATCTGGGGAGAACCCGGAACTAACGGACAGCATGCCTTTTATCAGCTGATTCATCAGGGCACCAAGCTCATTCCCTGTGATTTTTTAGCTCCAATAAAATCGCATAATCCGCTGGGAAAACACCACACCTATTTGCTGGCAAATTTCATTGCCCAGCCGGAAGCTTTGATGCAAGGCAAGACCGAAGAGCAAGCGCGCGAGGAATTGGAAGCCCAAGGTATTGAGGGTGAAAAATCGGAAACGTTAGTTCGGGCCAAAACCTTTTTGGGAAATATTCCTTCCAATGTGTTGTTTTTTAAGGAATTGAAACCAGAGACGTTGGGCGCTTTAATCGCATTGTATGAAAACAAGATATTTACGCAGGGAATTATTTGGCGGATCAATTCATATGACCAAATGGGAGTAGAGCTGGGTAAGGTACTGGCAAAGGCCATTATTCCTGAATTGGAGAGCGACGCGACCATTACAACCCATGATTCTTCAACCAATGGATTAATCAATTTTTATAAAAGCAGGAAATAAAAAGCTTGCCATGTTCCACATTTTTGTGATGAACATTAAAAGAAGCCTGCGCGAAATTGTGTGCAACCCGAGATAGGAGTAATCAACAGAACTCTTAACTATTTGCACAGCTCAACGGTTGTCTGCAGTCCAACTCCATGCGTTGGGATTACTTTCATCAAGCTTAATAATAAAATTAGTTTCGCCGCAGATTTCCATCATTCCATAGATCCAGCCGCTGACAAGTTTTCTTAAAACCTTGGGTAATTCAGGAAAGCCAGTTACCACCATAGTTAGCCGATACCCCTGTCCCCCTTCCTTGACCGCGAAATTTTCTATATGGGAAGCACCCGTATCATAATAGTGAGGCCATATCCTAGTGGATTTTGTTATAACAAATTTTAGGGAAAAAACCGGAAAAAAAATCTTATACAATTTTGGCAAATGTTCTTTGACCAGATACGTCCCCAGTTTTTCAAGGCACTTAGAATCGTTCGGGTAAATGAGCGGTGCGGCTTTTTCTATGATTTCGGCATAAATTTCGATATCAACCCAGGTCACGGAAATGGCGCTTAAAAAGTCTTTTTTTGCTTCCGGGGAAAGCCGGCCCAGGAATGCTTGGAAAAAGGGCTCGCCTTTCGTTTTAAATAATTTTCGCAGGGTAAATATACTATTGCCTTTATGTCTGGCCATGATTAACGTCTCCATTTATTTTAGGTGTTGTCGAACCCTGCCAGTTGCCTCAATTAAATTAACGGCTCTGAGTAAGAAAACTTTAGAATCCACCGTAATGGTCTCACGCCCATTGTGTTCGCGCCGGCACGATAAGAGGGTGATTACGGTTCAGCAAAAAACGTTTTTTGGTGTCTATACTTACATTGACTCCACTCAGGTGAGCGTGAAGACACACAGGGGGGACGATTGGATAAAAAGTCTGTTTTTAAAGGGTTTAATATCAACTCCTAAATTCGGTTTTTGTTGTTTTGTATGCTATACTTAGTTATAGTAAATAAACAAA
Organism: bacterium; assembly: GCA_023139775.1. Taxonomy (GTDB): domain Bacteria; phylum Oederibacteriota; class JAAXVQ01; order JAAXVQ01; family JAUVAV01; genus JAGLMY01. Next base: position 5,862 of record JAGLMY010000102.1, on the reverse strand, counting down.
AGAATGGGTGATACCAATGTTACCGATTCCTGATACTGAAAACAATTATTTAGTTCTGTTGAATAAGGCTTCTTTAGATTTGATACGGGCAGTAGAAAGAGAAAAGCTGCGTAAGGCGTTTATTAAGGCGGTTGCCAAAGATACTAATAAATTCGAGAAAATCATTGTTTTTATTAAGTCAAAATGGCCTAAACGCCAAGCAGCGTTTTATCGTAATTAAACTAAGGGGTTTGTGAAATATATTTTTTTGTAAAAAGGCGCTTTTCTTCAAGTGATTTTGGGCTGGTTGGAGCAGTACGAGGGAAGTGCGCTTTTTTTATCCGGCAATCATTCCTGATAGTTTATCCCAAGCCATTCTTATCACGTTTAAACGCGTTTACTCAAAAAAACATACAATCCGAACGGGACAAAGCAAATTGAAAAATAATGACAAGAATGAAAAAATATATACAATTAAATGAAACGGTTATAAAATTTCCGCTCCTGTTGCCAAGACCGGAGTATTCATTTTTGTGATCATAAGGGAGCGTATAATGCCGATTGAAGTTGGATTTGATAATGAAAAATATTTAAAAGAACAGGCCGAAGCCATCCGGGAACGCCTGGAAAAATTCAGCAACAAATTGTATCTGGAATTTGGCGGTAAAATTATGTATGACATGCATGCTTCGCGTGTGTTGCCGGGATTTGATCCGAACGTCAAAATGCGTTTGCTCCAGCAAATGAAGAACGAGGCGGACATTATTCTCTGCATCTATTCCGGAGATATTGCCCGACGTAAAGTTCGCGCGGATTTTGGCATCACCTATGATGTAGACGCGCTCAAACTAATCGATGATCTCAAAGACTGGGGGATTGCAGTAACTGCGGTAATCATAACGCGTTATGAGGATCAACCGGCTGTCCGGATATTTAAAAACAGGCTCGAACGACAAAACATACCGGTATACAAGCATTATTTTACCAAGGGCTATCCTACGGAAGTGGATAGGATTGTGAGCGAAGAAGGCTATGGAGCAAATGAGTATGTGGAAACCAAGAATAAGCTGGTAATTGTAACCGGCCCCGGACCGGGCAGCGGTAAATTGGCGACCTGCCTTTCCCAAATGTATCATGATCACATCCGGGGCATTGAATCCGGGTATGCCAAGTTCGAGACCTTTCCGATCTGGAATATTCCGCTCAAGCATCCGGTTAATGTGGCATATGAAGCTGCCACCGTGGATTTGAAGGATTATAATGAAATTGATCCCTGGCATCTGGAAGCGTACAATGAAAAAACCATTAACTACAACCGGGATGTAGAAATTTTCCCGGTTTTGAAGCGGATTTTAGAAAAAATCACCGGTGCGGAATCCATCTACAAATCACCTACGGATATGGGTGTGAACCGGGCCGGCTTTGGGATTGTCAAGGACGAGGCTGTGCGCCAGGCGGCTATCCAGGAAATCATCCGGCGCTATTTTCGTGCCTGTTGCGAGTATACCCTGGGCATGGGCGATAGCGAGTCGGTACAACGGGCAGAGCTTATAATGAAGGAAGTCAACGCCAAACCGGAAGACCGCTTGGTGGTTGGAGCTGCGCGTAAGGCTGCCGCAGAAGCGCCGGAAAAAGGCAAAGGGCATCAAGGGGTGTATTGCGGTGCGGCCATAGAATTACCGGATGGCTCCATTGAAACAGGGACGAACAAGCCATTACTGCATGCGGCGTCCAGCTTAATTCTCAATGCAGCAAAAAAGCTGTCAGGTGTGCCGGATAGTATCCATTTATTGTCCGGGAATATTATTGAGTCTATATCCGAGTTTAAAGAAGATATCATGCAATCAAAATCAGCCAGCCTGGATTTAGACGAAGCCTTGATCGCGTTGAGTATCAGCGCAACGACCAATCCGACCGCGAAAACGGCTTTAGAAAAGTTAAAAGAACTGAAGGGGTGCGAAGTACACATGACCCATATTCCCACGCCCGGTGATGAGGCTGGATTACGGCGTTTGGGTCTCAATTTGACCAGCGAACCCAACATCTCCACCCGGGGATTTTATGAGGTCAGCCACTAATCAGGGGTTCACATCTGAAATTTTAACAAAAAAAGGCTTTTCTCCCAGACCTAATATGATATAATTCCTGCGTTTTTACATCTTAGTATCTTAGTTTTCAAATTCGTACTTTTTATGGCAGAAAATCATTCGCCGTAAAGAGCGCAAAGAATTTTTTTTGACAGGATAACAGGATTGACAGGATTTATTTAAAATCCCGTATATTCTGTTAATCCTATCAAATATTTTTGGTTCCGGCTTGTCCGGGTTAGGAGGTTACTATTATGACGAAATTGGTCATGCTGCGCCATGGGCAGAGCACGTGGAACCTGGAAAATAAGTTCACCGGCTGGACGGATGTGGATTTGTCCGAACAAGGGCTACAAGAAGCAGAGGCGGCAGGAAAATTATTTAAAAAAGAGGGATTTACCTTTGATGTAGCCTATACCTCTGTTCTCAAACGCGCGATTCGTACGCTCTGGATTACCCTGGATGAGATGGATCTCATGTGGATTCCTGTGATACGTACTTGGCGTTTGAATGAGCGTCATTACGGAGAATTACAGGGGTTGAATAAATCCGAGACCGCGGAAAAATTTGGAGAAGACCAGGTCAAGATCTGGCGCCGCAGTTATGATATACCACCACCGGTCTTGGAAGAATCCGATGAGCGTCATCCCAATCACGATCCTCGTTATGCGGATCTTTCGCCTGAGGAACGTCCGGCTACCGAGGATTTGAAAAAGACGCTGGAACGCGCCTTGCCGTATTGGAAGGATGTAATTTTTCCAGAACTTAAAGCCGGCAAAAAGATCTTGATTGCTGCACACGGGAATTCTCTGCGTGCTTTAGTCAAGCATTTGGACAATATGTCTGATGAGGAGATTGTGAAACTGAATATTCCCACAGGTATTCCTTTGGTCTATGAGTTTGATGATGATTTCAAAGTAATCAAACACTATTATTTGGGGGATCAGGAAGCCATTGCCAAGGCCCAAGCCGCAGTAGCAGCCCAGGGATCAGTAAAAAAATAGGGTGTTTTAAAGAAAAATGGTTTTAAGTAAAAATCAAGTTTTTTCTAGACATTGCATACATGATGTGTTAAATTCCATCCTCATTATGCTAATGACGCGGGGTGGAGCAATGGTAGCTCGTTGGGCTCATAACCCAAAGGTTGCTGGTTCAAATCCGGCCCCCGCAACCATATATAAAAAAGCCTCCTTCTCAAGGAGGCTTTTTTATTTGGCTGTAGAGACGCGTCTCTACAAATATCACAATCTTTTATGCCACCAATCCGGAATCAGGAGCAAGAACCAGGCGATGAGTTTCCATCGGCGGGTGACATAAGCGCGGGATTTTTTCTTCTGAATGGCTGTGATAATTTGACGAGCAGCAACATCAACCGGTGCCACCCAAAATCGTTTGGAGCCACCTCTGCGGATTAAGGGAGTATTGATCCAACCGGCAAGAATGTCTGTGATGATGATTTTTTTATTAGCGCGCGCGGTTTTTTGCCTAAGCCCCTGAAGATAATTGGAAACAAAAGCTTTGCTCGCTGAGTAAGCTATGTTTTCTCCCCGGCCCCGAATCGCGGAAATTGAGGAGAGCCCGACCAAATGGCCAAAGCCTTGCTCACTAAAAAAAGAGAAACCAACGTGAGCAATGGCAGCAAAGCCTTGGACATTGATTTTAATGATTTCATTTGCCTGTTCCCAGGAGGCGTTACGATGTGAAATGCCGGCACTAATAATAAGCAGGTCCATTCCGCCCATGGTCTGTATCAATTGCTGCAAAGCAGAAATAGCCCGGGAGGTTTGACTTACATCCATAGCCTGAATAAAAACAGATCCGGGAAGTTCAGTTTTTAAAGCTTCCAAGCGTTCCAGGCGGCGGCCGGTAAGACCGAGTGTCCAACCTGCCTGGGCTAATTGACGCGCTAACTCGCAGCCAATACCGGAGGTGGCACCTACAATAATAGTTTTTGGCATAACAGGTGCCTTTCATCATGATTTGCCGCCTATTGGCAGCGGCTCTCTATAAAAATAGAGAGCGGGGGTTCGGGGGCGGAGCCCCTGAATCGGATAGGAGGGGCCAGCAAAACGCATCGGCGTTTGCGTCAGGGGGACCTGCGGTCCCCCTGAAAGCTCCGCTTCGACAGTTCCCAACAACCGGCCTTTGCACCAACCACGCCATTATTGCATAGAAATTTGAATTGGTTAATGGCAATTTTATCACCTCACACCGGCAGATTGGTGAAAATAATCAGAGAAATTTGCATCCCAATAAATATGTGCTATATTTATAATAGATGTAAAATGGAATGGTTTTGGTTGTTGGTTTAAAAAAATAGGATTCCTCCGAATTTTCTTCCATTCCCCCTCCTCCCAAAAAAGAAAGTTGTTGATTCTGATGAATATAATAAAATTTACACTGATTAAAACAGTGCTTTTTATTATGGCAGTCATATTAGGTTTCAAAAGTTATGCAATTCCTGAAAATTTAAATGCAAAATTCAATGTCAGGCAAGATGGTACTGGTCTAGCAGTTTCCAAGTTAAATAAAGCTGCCGAAAAAGAGCAAAAGGCGATAAAAGACCGCTACAACCGCGTGACAGTCTATGTGAATAATAAGAAGTATGACCGGGCCATTGCCGAGTTAAAAAAAGTATTGGAAATTCAATCCAAAAGCCCCGGCATTTATCACAATTTAGGACTGATTTATTCGCTGAAATGTGATTTTTTCCAGGCGGATCAAAATCTAACTAAAGCATTGGAAATTGACCCTGAATATTTTTCAGCTTATGTGCTGAGGGGTAAAGTCTATTACAATCTAGGCAAATACCCGCCGGCGCTTGACGACTTTAACAGGGCTTTAAAAATCAAGCCCAATAACGCTGAAGCCTATTTTTGCCGGGGATTAACTTATTTAGCCGGCGCCTCGTTCGATAAAGCAATTGCCGAATTTAATCAAGCGCTGAAATTCAATACGAAATATTTTGACGCTTATTACCATAGGGGATTAGCTTATCTGTTTAAAAACAAATGCGCTAAAGCAGTTGATGATTTCAACCAAAGTTTGGATCTAAAGCCGGAAGATGCGGATGCCTGCAAGCATCGCGGAATAGCTTATCTCAAAAACAGACAATATGAAGATGCCATTGTTGACTTCAATCATGTCTTGAAAATAAATACTTTGGATAAAACCGCATACCGAAATCGGGGAATTGCTTATTGCGCCCAAAATAACTATGAACAGGCGATTCGAGACTTTAACAAAGTATTGGAAATACAGCCAAATAATGGTGAAGCCTACCACGACCGCGGAGTGATTTATTACAGGAAAGGCGATTATATTCGGGCAATCGAAGATTTTAATAAAGCTTTGCAGATCCAACCGGATTCAGCGCGAATCTATTTTGATAAGGCTTTAAGCTGCGAGAAATCCGGCCGGCTTAGTAAAGCAGTAGAAGCTTATAAACTTTTTCTTCGGTATGCTCCACCCCATCTGGCGGATGATATCGTGCATGCCGTGCAGAAAATAAAGGATTTGGAAAGCTAGAAAAGCTTAGTTTATTGGAAACCGGGCGGACTTTTTCCAGTTTCCGCATAAAATAATGCTCGCGAAATTTGCCATTCTGAGCCCAGTCTAATGATACGGAATGAAAAATCCAATAGAATATTTATAAAAGCTGGTGAATTGTAACCACAAGTGCAACATGTTGTAAGTTAGAAGGTAACCGGCAGATTGTAACTCATATTGCAACATACCTGATCTTGGTAAAAAAGGTTTTTTCTTTAAAGTTCGTCACCCCGGAACGATTTTATCC
>JAGLMY010000101.1 GCA_023139775.1 bacterium | reverse complement strand
CGGCAGAACTGTCATCTGCTATATCAGCAGCACGCGGTATACACATGATGTTAAATAGATCTGCCGTCTCCAAGGCATACATTCCGGTAAAGGGTTCGCTGCTGGAACCGATAATCTCGCCGGCTTCCGGTAAGTCGCCATCAGCACCGGCATCGCCTGATACCATGGCAGCGCCGGTTGGCACTGTCCCCCCAAATCCAACCGGGTATTGCTGGACATTGGGCGTCCCGGCGGATAATAGTAAATCACCGGCAATTGTATCTGCTCCATTAACAGTAACTACAATTTGCTCTATGGGCGAATAAGTACTTGCTTGTCTGCCTGATAGAATTCTAAATTTAGTATTAGTGCCATCGGAAATAAGTTCAACTGTGGCTTCAGCAAAAGCGGTTGGCGTCACATTATCGGTATTTTGGGCAGCGCGAATGCCCGATTGTATAGCCTTTTTCAGTTTACTAAAGGTAGCTGTACCGTCAAAATTGATCACCACTGCCAACGGATCTGAATCTCCGATTTGGACATTCATTTTTTCACCAGAGCTCACTGTGGGGACAGTAGTGTGATTGCCGCTGATCAGGCCGGTCGGCAGTGGCATGTTTGATCCGCTTGTATCCACTTCAACTGTAATCAAACTGGAATCATTATTAATAACTTTTTCCGCATAACGGGTATCTGTCTCAGTCATGCTCAAATTTAAAAATTGCTCGCTTTTTACCGGCATAGCATCGTCTTCATCACTAGCATAACGGGTTACGGTTAAGTTAAATCGATCACCGGGTGAATCTGTATTGTAATCAATATCCACCCGTAAGGTGTTGCCCCATACTCCCGGGCTGGCGGCAGCAACGGTTAACACTGTAGCGCTTCCGTCTGTGATTTCTATATTTGCAGTTTCATAACTCCCGCCGGCAGTACGAACAACATAAGCTTGAGTGCCTCCGTTTAAAAAGAATTGTGAGATCGCGTAACCGGCAGCTGAGCGCGCGTCCAGACCGCCAAAGTAACGATTAAAATCCGCCAGGCTCTGAATACGCACTGCTTCATCCATGGGACCTTCCTTAAAAAAGTCAATAAAGGCGGCAACGGATGTGGCGACCCCGGTTATGGTATGAACACCACTGGGAATTTCTTCTACATAAACACCTGGGTAAGTGTACTGCTGGGGCATAATGACCTCCTTTCGAAAATGAAATTTAATTTTTTTAATGCCATTAGCTTTAATACTGCCGGCTCATAAATGGAAATAAGTTGAATATGAAAAAGACTTTTTTTAATAGAGAGGAAATTAAATGAAAAAGACAATTGACTGGTATATTTTTTGTGGAGGTATGGTTTAATACAGAAATCACATTGTTGAATTGCATGGCCTGGCGTGTTCAAGATCGTTTCCTTTCGGCGATAATCCGGACCTGCTTTACATCGCATTATTTTATTGATGCAGTATTCAAGATTTCTTTCCGATTAATTCAACTACCTACGCCCTTTAATTTAAGCTTTCAGTTTTTGTTTTCCACCTCCAAATAGTTTTTTTGACTGCTGCTTAATTTAGCGCGATCAGGTAATGTTTACTCCTTTTATGTAATTCCGTCAATAGTAAAATTCTTTTTTTTTAATAAATTATCTCCGCACTTAAAGTCCTCTTAATCAGCTTTTTTAGTTCCCCCGGTTCAAGGGGTTTGGGCAAACACGCTGCCACACCCAATGCCTTGGGATAGGCAATCAAACCCGGTATCAACCTGGCCGCATATAATAATGTAGGGACGGACCTATGTGTCCGCCCTCCATACCCCTGTGTCCGCCCTGTGGATTTGCATTGGGATTGGCCTGCAAATTTTTTACCGGGTCGACACATAGGTCGACCCCTACAGTATTAATCCTCTTTATCAATTCCAGCGCCTCTTCCCCGGATTGCGCATGAATAACCTCTGATTTCTTCCGATAATAAAACCATATTATCACCTTAGTAAAGTAAGGTGTTAAATTGTTTATACCATGAGAAGATTATTTTTATGAGCGAAAACCTTCGGATAAAATTAGGGGCTAGGATTAAAAAACTCAGAATAGCTCGCAATCTCACGCAAGCGGAATTGGCTGAGATTGCCGGTATTGACTATAAATATTTGCAGCGAATTGAAGGCAAAAATACTCCCGATCTGAAAATCGATACTATTCACAAAATCGCAAAAGCCTTAAAAACAACTCCTGCCAAATTGTTGGAACTATAATATTAAACTTATACAAGTTAACCGGTTATTCGGACTACGTCCGGTTCACATTATCCAAAATTAGGTGAGGTGATGATAGTGGAACTCATTTTCATGTTTGCCCTGGGCTGGGGGATCGCCTATTTTTTCTTCCGCCGTGAAAAAAAGATACAAACAGCGCTTTTTGAAAAACTAACCCATGATGCGCGCCAGTTTGTCCTTAACGATCCCAGGGAAAAGCTGGGGTTGACCAATGTGATTGATTTATTCCGGGAAAAAATCATTGCTGAGCATTTGGATGCGTTGGACGAACCCTTTCCCTACAAACGCTGCCCGCATTGCGGATCGAAAAAAGTGAAACGCTTTGTATTCAAACCCGACGGGACTCCGGATCCCTCCCTGGCCCCGGATACCCCGCCCTTTGTTGGTGAAGATTTTAAAATCCAATGCCAAAGTTGCGGTTACCGAGACCAAGCCACCACCCCCCAAGAGTCGTCCGGTTACTCTTCGTAGCCGTACAGAACAGGGACGTTGTTCAAATTTCTGCTTATGCCCATTTTCCCACGATTGGAAGTCACAAACTGTGACCTCCAATCCTCCATTTCTTGCTTTGCTAATTGAAACCTAAAATCCTCTGGAAATCGATCCTCTTTTCGTTTTACCTGTGGAACCCCGTACAATTCAGTTGTAGAGACAAGACATTGCCTTGTCTCTACGTTTTTTTCGTCATCCCCCATCCCCAGTGGATTACGTCCCGGTTCACACGTCTTTTTTCGTTTTAAATCCCATGGGCTTTGGTTTCCGTCTCAGCGTAATTGGCAGCTCCATAATGCTCTGGATTGCGTCAAACACATTGCTTATCTCTTTGTCATGTTTAGCTAAATGGGCATCATGCCGGTTTAAGCGTTGGAAAATATCTTTATTCAGGGACATCAACTCCCGCAGTTTGGTAAAAGTACGCATGATTTGGATATTAACCGCTATAGCTCGATTACTGTTTAGAATACCGGATAGCATCGCAACTCCATTTTCCGTGAAAGCCAATGGTGGTTTCCGTATACCTCCCCAACTTGAAGTCGCAAATTGCGACTTCAAGTTTAAACACTCTTCCGAATTAAGTTGAAACATGAAATCATCCAAAAATCGTTTGCTGTTTCTTGCAACTTGTTCATTCAGTCTTTTAGTCGGCACTCCGTACAATTCAGCCAAATCCCGGTCCAGCATCACCTTTTTTCCTCGAATAAAATAGATTCTTTGTTCAATGCGCTCAAAAGGAATAATCTCCGCCATAGTCCCCCCTATGTTTAGATTGATATTCCTTTAGACAGGAAACCATCCAATTCCTTGCATGGTTTTATTTTTTTTGTTCCGTAGGGGCGGACCTATGTGTCCGCCCTCCATACCCCTGTGTCCGCCCTGTGAATTTGTATTGGGATTGTCTTGCAATTTTTTTACCGGGTCGACACATAGGTCGACCCCTACAATATTAATCCTCTTTATCAATTCCAAACCCGACATCCCAGGCATATTCATATCCGTAATCACCATATCCGGCTGAATTAATTCCATCATCCCCAGCCCCGCTTCCCCGGATTGCGCAGTGAAGACAAAATATTCCTCCTCCAATGCCAGTCGCAGCGCAGCGAGCAGGAGGTCGTAGTCATCGATGATGAGGATATTTTTCACGGAATTTTTCCTGTTTTTCTATTCATTCCTTGGCTGGACGTGACGTCAATCATCCCAACGCATCATATCCGATAATGGGATATGGTGCTGGTAAATTTATCATATCCATATCCTGTTTTGGAATATCTTTATTTCCGTTTTTGGGGGGATAAAATGAAAAAAACATTACGCAGCCAAGAACAAAAAGCGCTCCAAAAACTCCTCATTGATTTACGTAAAGAAGCAGGTTTATTGCAGGCAGATTTGGCCAAGAAACTGGATAAACCACAATCATTTGTCAGTAAATATGAGATTGGAGAAAGACGGCTGGATCTGATTGAAGTGCATTATATATGTAAAGCGCTTGGTATTCAGTTTTCTAAATTTGCTAAAAAAATTGAAAAATTATTAAAATAAACCCACTTTTATTATAAACAGAGGGTATTCTTATTGGGAACACAAATGACTGATGTACTATGAGAAGATAATCGCAGTGTCTTAACTGTGTGTCCACTAAATCGGGGAAAGGGCCGTTGTTCGGGAATATTATTTTACCGCAATAAATTTCCGAATATCCTTGCGGTTATTGCTTTCAACCACCACAAAATAAATTCCAGAAGCTATCACCTCTTCTTTATTATTTCTTCCGTTCCATTGCATATCTAAAAAACCTCCCCCAGGATGAGCTGCCTGGGTCTGCCAGACCTTCCAGCCATTCAAATTAAAAATAGATATCTTGAATTGTGCAGGATCAATTGAACCAATACGGATTTTCAGATTTTCTTTTACAGGATTAAAAGCATTTTTATCCAGAAAAATCTCGTTCTTCGAAATTATAACAGCACCCGTGGGTGAAACCGGCGGCATCAGTGAGATTGTAGGAGTTGGTGTAAAAGTATAAGTGGGAGTCGCTACTGCCAGGACAACTTCATCCGCGCCAATATCCCATTGAACTCCTTGCGGCCGCGTATGATTTTCAATATCAACGTTAAAAGGAATATAACTATCCGAGGAAAGATTATCCCCTTGATCCTTGGCAGCTGTGTCACTAGCAGCTAAACGGTAATCATCACTGCCCGCAAAACTAACAGTAAGCGCCACCCCTTCCTGATAAGACTGGGAAATCCCGTTAGTCTCTCCAGCGATATCAGTAATATTGTAATCTGACAAAACAGTATTAAAACTTCCTCCATATCTTCTCCAATATCCATAGCTGCTGCAGTTTTGGGCAATATTATTTTTCGCAATAAAATCAGGATTATTTCCATTAGTGCCGTCAACTACAAAACCATTCGCACAGTTGACTACAGTATTATTGTAAACATAAGCAGTGGGATTGCAATCATATCCTATGAATACCCCAAAGTTAGTATTACCAACGAAATTATAGACCAGATTATTCCAGATGCGGATAGTAGGACTGCTGCCGGTAGCCGGAATATGCGGCCAAACTCCTATTCCTAGTGCCAGCACTGAATCAACACTATCTTTTCTAACAATATTATTTGCAATCCAAATATCACCGGCATTGCTAACTTGGTTAGTATCCACTGATATCCCGTCTGTATCCGCATCTGTGCCTTGGGCTTCTACCTGCAAGCCGATAACACGCACATGATCGTCGCAAATAAAAACAACTCCCTGCCACATACCCGGCGGATCAGCCATAATACGATAAGCTGAAGCTGTCCAGCTGCCGCTATGCCGCTGGCTAGTTCCGACATGATTGGAAAGATATGGCGTAAATATCCGGATGAAATTATTAGGACCAGTGTTCCAGCCGGCTATAGTCACAGCCGTGGTATCCACCGCGTCATTATAGCAGACAATATTCCACACTTGATCACTGACCACTAAATCCTTACCATCTGACCATGTTTCATATGGTCTAACCGCACTGTCAATCCCATAATTTTCATCTCCTTCTTCAGCTGCAAACAAGGAGATATAAGCGCGAAAAACCGCCCAATCCAGGTCACCAACTATCGTTTGTGCCGGAATTCCTCCGTCTCGGTCACTTACTGAAAAAGTATAGCTGTTTGTTCTATCACAAATAAATGCTATGGCATCAACAATATTATCATTATTAGTATCATATTGAATAGCATCGCCGACACCAATGTTATCCGGCAAAGGCGAGGAAAAGGTCGCGGTAAAACCCCCAACAAAAATCGTATTCGTCCCATCAGAGGCCGCCAG
>JAGLMY010000100.1 GCA_023139775.1 bacterium | reverse complement strand
GAATGACAACCTTTGTTTAACAGCAGTTTACTGACATACTACGAACAATAGGAAATGTTGCTCGTATTGTACTGTAAAGGCCGCTATAATTTATACAAAAAATTACTGGTCAATTCAAAAAAGGGATGAGAAGATGTGTGCAATTTGGTGTTTGGAAAGGTAATTGTCGTATGAGTGCGGGTGCCGGAATTTTTAATTGTTTTGTGCTGTTGGGTGTTAGCTTGTTTTGTTTTCGATTCTGCTGGGCATTTGTTTTCGGAACAGCACATGGTGTGCTCAAGGTAATCGGGCGTGGACGCGGTGTGACCCTGAGTCTGTTTCTGCTCATATGGGGTTATTTTTTATCCTCTCAAACCGTATTGATAGTAGCGCAAGCTCAGCAGACGCGCGACATCAGCGGAACCGGTTACGAATGGATTGCTATGAGCATATTCACACTGTTTATTTTTTTCGATCGCTGTGCCAATATTTGGATTGCGGAACGGAAATTAGATGTGGTATTGCAGGAAATCGTAAAGCAACAGCATTTTATCGTAGCCGGCATCTGGATTTGTGCTGTATTGACACTCTGGTTTTGGCCGGATGGCTGGCATCTGGGTGTAACCCGGTGGTGGGTTGGTGAAATCCAGAAAATGTTGAGTGTGCCGGTACTGGGTTTTTGTCTGAGTGTGTTGGGTATTCTTTATGAACTTGGTATGATTCGCCGTATTTTGAAATTTATACGCATTGGTCCCAAAGGATTGCCACCCTTTCCAGACAGTATTAGAAATTAAAAGGAACTCTGAATTTTACCATGGAAGCACAAGAAGATTTGCAACCGCTGGACATAAAACGCTTTTTCGCTGCAAATGGCACATTGGCCAAAATGCTTCCCGGTTATCAGCAGCGCGAAGAACAAGTGGAATTGGCCCAGACCATTCAGGAAGCGCTCTATACTCAACAGCATTGTCTGGCCGAGGCCGGAACCGGGGTAGGCAAAAGTTTGGCCTACTTGGTTCCGGGTATTGCCTGGGCCTTGGAGAACAAAGCGCGACTGTTAATTGTCACGCATACTAAAGCACTCCAATCACAGTTGATGACCAAAGAATTGCCGCGTCTGGCAGGGCAGAAATGTTTTGCCCGTGATTTTCGCTTTGAGATATGCCTGGGTGCGGAGAACTACCTTTGCTTGCTTCGTTTAATCCGGGAAGGGAGCCAAGAGCAAATTTCAGGAATTGATCCGGAGTACAATCAGCATTTGCAATTGTGTTTGCATTGGTGCGAGGGGGAGATATCAGGTATACGTGCGGATTTGCCGAAGCCTGTATCGGATGCCCTCTGGCAGCGCGTCTGTGTGATTAATGATTTATGTATACAAAGACAATGTCCACAGTATAAGGAATGTTATTTGCTGCAAGCACGCAAACGCCAGCGTGAAGCCGATGTGTTAGTTGCCAATCATTATCTCTTCTTTTCAAATCTAATGACTGAAGGCCGTCTGTTGCCTGAATACAAAGCTGTGATTCTGGATGAAGCCCACAAGTTGGAAGATGTGGCAACCCGTTTTTTGGGAGATACCTTGGCACAGTTTGAAGTTTTGCATCTGCTGTCGGATATGGTAAAACGAGGCAAGGTCCATATTTTGGATGCCTTGCAGGATATTGATTCCGGTTTGCGGGAAAAGACCCGGGAAAAAGCCGCGGTTTTGGCAGCCAAGCAGGAGTGCTGGTGGAAATCATTGCTGAATCTTTTTCATTCTCAGAGCGATATGGTGCGTATCACCGGGCACAGCCTGCCTATTGCCGCTCCGGATACAGAGTTGATCCGCGGCTTGGCTCAAGATCTTACAGAACTCCAGGAAAGTGTCGGAACCGAGGAAGAGGCCAGACGCCTGGCATTCTGTGCCGGACGCTTGACAGAGATGGCTGGAATTGAGCAGACCTGGTTTGAACGCGTAAGCCAAGAATCAGTGTACTGGACCGAAAAGATAAAAACCCGTTTTGGTCCCCAGGTACGCTTGAATATTACACCGCTGGATTTGAGTGACAAACTGGCCGGCGTGCTCTTTGGCACAGAAGCAAGCGTGGTATTGACTTCAGCCACCCTGGCTGTGGAGGATGATTTTTCTTATGTGCGTTCGCGCCTGGGAATTCCAGAAGCATTGGAAGTGGTTACCCACTCGCCTTTCCCTTTTCAAGAGCATGCGGCTATTTATCTGCCGACAGCGATACCGGATCCCAAACATGTCGAGGCCTATGAGAAATATATTCTCACAGCAGTAGAGACCTTAATCAATATTTTTGCCGGGGGTGTTTTTGTGCTCTGTACCAGTTATCGCATGCTCCATCGAATTGCCGGGTATTTGCGGGAACAGAACTCGCGGCATATGATTCTCGTGCAAGGGGAGGCAGCGCCTCAACGTCTTATCGATTATTTTCAACGGGATTCGCATGCCGTTATGCTGGGTGTGGAAACCTTTTGGCAGGGAGTGGATATCCCTGGGGAAGCCTTGCGTTGCGTAGTAATCACCCGCCTGCCTTTTGATGTGCCTACGCATCCGATTCATCAAGCGCGGGCGGAGTATTTAACGCTTATGGGCGAGAATCCGTTTATGACCTACTCCATTCCGCGGGCAGCTCTGATGTTGCGCCAGGGATTCGGCCGCCTGATCAGGAGTCATGCGGATCGTGGGATTGTGGCTATTATGGATCCGCGAATACAGACCCGGGGGTGGGGACAATTGTTTTTAGATACGCTGCCGCAATGTTCACATCTGCAGCATATGGATCAGGTGCGTAATTTTGTGTCCAAACACTTTTCGCAGGAAAATGTAGTGTTATGATCTCAAACAGTGTCTTTTAAGGAGGAATGCAAGTATGAATCAGGAAATGAACTCTGTGGCATTGGGTTTGATTGTTATGGGAGCCTTTTTTAGTCTGGGCCGGGAAATATTATCCAAATTTTATCTGCGTTTGCATTGTTGGCTAACCAAGAAAGAAGGCAACGATCGTTTACTGAAAGGTGTGCAGACCTATTTAATGCTGACCGGCATGATTTTTACCATTGTCGGATTATTAAATTTTTTGGGTGTGCTGGATTTTTAGAGGCGGCTTAGTATCTTAATTCTCAAATTCGTGTTTTTATGGCAGAAAATTATTCGCCGTAAAGAGCGCAAAGAATTTCTTTTGACGGGATTAACAGAATATACGGGATTTTAAATAAATCCTGTCAATCCTGTTATCCTGTCAAATATCTTTGGTTCCGGCTTGTCCGGGTTAGGAGGTTGTCGGCTGCACTGCCGGAAGAGCGGAGTTAGCTTCTTCCTCAATATTTAGCAAGCGGTCGGTATTGGACAAAAGTTCTGTGTTCTCAAAGGGTTTTGACATATAAATATCCGCTTGCATGATGTATAGACCTTTGATTTTGGCCATGAATTGGGATTTGGCAGTGAGAATAATAACGCGGGTATTGCGGGTTGAAATATTGCCCTTCACACTATGACAGACCACCCAGCCATCCACCTTGGGCATCATAATATCCAGGATCACCAAATCCGGTTTCTCTTCCGCTACTTTTTCCAATGCCTCTAAACCGTCAAAAGCAGTAACCACCTGATAGCCTTCAGCTTTTAGCTGGTATTTAATCAGGTTGACAATATCTTTTTCATCATCCACAACTAATATCCGTTTGGAGGATCTGGTCTTGCGTAATGTTGTCAGGTAAGCGGTGGAAGCAGAGTTGGGCATGGTTTTTAGAACCTCCAAACGGATCACAGTATGAGGTGAAAGTCTTACTTACTCAGAACATCAGTATTCTCGGTTGAGCAGCTAAAAAATTAAATACACCAGCCAATTAAAATTTGTGGTTACTCTATCCCCGGCCTGAGGGAGTAAAAACAAAATTCTCCGGGACCCAGGGTGGTGTGGGAGGAGTCGCTTCGTGTCGGAGAAATAGGGTCCCGGAGATAATATCACTGGAAACTCCGCGGCTGGCAGCGGAGGCGGGGTTTTGTAGTAACTACTGGATGTCGGTTTCTATGGTTGCTTCCCAGCGGTCGAGAATATTTATATTTGCAGGATCCGGTTCATTTATCCTGGGATCTGTTGGTGACCAGGTTCGTGACCCGCATCCCATTGAAAGCGTCCCCAAAGCTACAATTAAAACTCCTACTAAAAATCCTTTACTGATTACTTTCCGTTTCATTTAGTGATCCTCCATTAAGGTCTAAATTGAGAGTGCGGGTCGCTTTCGGAGTTATCCGAAAGAAGAGCCTCATGCCGGGGGGGTGGAGTGAGTCCCGTTTTCAACCCGCACGCTCAAAGCGCAAAAAGTAGTTTGGAGTTAACTCCTGATCACTAATAAAGCATAATTCGTACCAACTTTTACAGGAAAGCACGAAACAAAAAAACGGTTATTAAATAAAAAGAAAACGGAAGAAAAAAATAATGTCATTACAAGTGACAAAATTTATGGGAAATACATTCCATAAAACAGTTCGCAAAATATATACTCTGGGACTCATCGAACCACATAGAAAAATATCCTTACTTAATAAGTGTATTATGGAATCAGTTCCATACCTGCATTGCTAAGTATGGAAATCAGATTCTGCAACAAAAACAAGTAGGGGCGGTTAATACCCAAACTACGGGCACAAGTGAACCGCCCCTACAATTTATATATATTTTATAGGGCTGGTGCCAGCCACCATTATTTCTCTGTGTTCCTTTGAGTTCTTAGCGGATCGTGCTTTTGGTGGGCGAGGGTACCTCGCCCTTACAATTATTATTTATCCGTTTGAATTAGATGTGTCAGCCATTGATTTTAGGCTTGACAATACCCGGTTTTCTTAAGATTATTAATTTTCTGCTTTCAAAGGGTATAGTCATATCCTATATGCAAAAATTCCAAATGAGAGGTTTTCTATGAAAACTCGGATAGCGGTTATGGCTTCTGGCGGCGGCACCAATTTGCAGGCATTGTTGGATGCTTGGAAGAGCGGACAGTTCAGTAACGCGGAAATAACCTTAGTAATGAGTAATAAAAAGGAGGCCAAAGCCTTGGAACGGGCTAAAACTCTGGAAGTGTCCACTCTCTTTTTGGATCCCAAGCAATACTCGAAACCGGAGGCCTATGATGCTGAGTTGGCTAAGCGCTTTATGGCAGAAAAAATCGATTTGATCTGCCTGGCCGGTTATATACGGATTCTGACTCCGGCTCTGGTGAATAAATTTCCCCTGAAAATAATGAATATTCATCCGGCCTTGTTGCCGGGTTTTGGTGGAGAAGGCATGTACGGACTTCATGTGCATGAGGCAGTGATTGCTTCCGGTGCCAAGTATTCAGGCTGTACGGTGCATTTTGTGGATGCAGGAACGGATACAGGACCGATTATTCTACAAGTTGTGGTTCCGGTTTTGGACCATGATACTGCTGAGAGTCTGGCAGAACGCATTCTCATTGAAGAACACCGGCTCTATCCACGTGCGGTAGATTTGTTTTGCGATGAGTGTTTGCAGGTAAAGGGAAATCGAGTAGCGATTCTGGAAAAAGCATAATGTAGGGGCGGGTTCTAAACCCGCCCACCACAATAGTTGGATATTTTCAGGAGGAATATAATGGTTAAAATTAAAAGAGCCTTAATCAGTGTTTCGGATAAAACCGGCATTGCTGATTTGGGAAAAGGATTGGCCAAATACGGTGTGGAGATACTGTCCACTGGCGGCACATCCAAGGTTTTGAAAGAAGCGGGTCTGGAAGTCAAAGATGTATCTGAGGTCACTGGTTTTCCAGAAATGATGAACGGTCGTGTAAAAACCCTGCATCCGAAAATTCATGGCGGCTTGCTGGCTCTCCGCGACAATTCGGATCATATGAAACAATTGAGTGAGCAGAATATCGAGCCTATTGATATGGTGGTGGTGAACCTCTATCCCTTTGCCAAGACCGTGGCAAAGCCGGATGTGAAACTCGAAGAAGCCATTGAAAATATTGATATTGGCGGACCTTCCATGATTCGCTCTGCGTCTAAGAATTTCCGGAGCGTGGCAGTAGTTGTAAACCCCGGTCGCTATGCGGATCTGCTGGCAGAGATGGAAAAAAATGACGGCCAAATCAGGGATGCAACGCTCAAAGCTTTGGCAGTGGAAGCCTTTGATCACACAGCAGAATACGACATGGGTATTCACTGTTATTTGCAGGACAATCTGTTGGATGATACTTCGGAATTTCCTAAGACCATCCGCTATACCTTTCACAAGCAACAAGCGCTGCGCTATGGTGAAAATCCCCACCAAAAAGCCGCCTTTTATCGTCAAGCTCAGGCAACAGACAAGACCAGGGAAGCCTCGGTCACCGGTGCCAAACAATTGCATGGCAAAGAACTTTCCTTTAACAACATAGTGGACATTCACGCGGCCTTGGAACCGGTCAAGGATTTTGCTGAACCGGCAGCGTGCGTGATCAAGCACACCAATCCTTGCGGCATGGCTATTGGCAAGGATATTACAGAGGCATATATCAAGGCTTTTGAGGCGGATACGGTTTCAGCGTTTGGTGGCATTGTGGGCTTGAACCGTCCTTGTACCAAAGCGATTGCAGAGAAGATGAAAGATATTTTTTTGGAGTGTGTGATTGCTCCGGGTTTTACAGAAGAAGCTTTGGAACTGTTGCAGGCCAAAAAGAACATTCGTTTGCTGGAAACCGGCCGGATCACACAACCTCAGTTAAGTAAACAATCCTGGCGCAACATGGATTTCAAGCGAGTGTTGGGCGGGTTGCTCCTGCAGGATCGTGATTTGGGAAATGTGACAACTGACGGACTAAAGATTGTGACTGCCAGAAAACCTACTGAGGAAGAATTGCGGGACTTGATTTTCAGTTGGCGCGTCTGTAAGCATGTGAAATCCAATGCCATTCTCCTGGCCCAAAATGGGGTGACTGTAGGTGTGGGCCCCGGACAGACCAACCGTGTGGGAGCGGCAGAGATTGCCATACATATGGCTGGGGATAAGGCCCGCGGCGCGGTAATGGCCTCAGACGCATTCTTCCCGTTTAGGGATGGTATTGATGCAGCTGCCATTGCCGGTGTGTGTGCTGTGATCCAACCGGGTGGTTCGGTCAAAGATGAAGAGGTCATTGCTGCGGCCAATGAACATAAGATTACCATGGTTTTTACCGGCATGCGGCATTTTAAACACTAGAGGTGAATACAATGGAAGATAACCGCCGTTTGGAATATCGCATTAAGGCAGATATGGTGGTCGAGGATTTGGAACTGGATCCGCCGAGTTCGCAAAAAGTCAAGGGTTCGATCCGTGAATTATCCGCTTCCGGTTGCCGGTTGGAATCTTCCATTGTTTTTGCTGTGAATCAGCAAATCCATATAAGCTTCCATTTGGAGGGCGGGCATGAATTGAAAAATATAACTGCTCGCGTGGTTCGGCGCTTATCCCAACGAACTCATAAAGTAGTGGCTGTTGAGTTTGTTGCTTTGACGGAAGAGGAACAGCATAAAATACGTGAATTTGTGATTTGGAAAGAGGGGCAGGAGGCATCCGCGTGAAAATAATGGTCGTTGGTGGTGGTGGTCGTGAATACGGTTTGGTCTGGGCAGCCAAGCAGAGCGTTGGCGTGAGTGAGGTGATCGCTGCTCCGGGAAATGCCGGTATTGCGCAGATCGCGCGCTGTTTGCCAGTCGCGGCTGAAGATATTGAAGGATTGGTCAATCTGGCTAAAAAAGAGAGACCCAAAATAGTTCTGATTGGTCCGGAAATACCTCTGACTTTAGGCCTGACCGATCGCTTGCAGGCAGAAGGAATTGCCGCTTTTGGACCAACGGCTGCAGCCGCGCGTTTAGAAGGCAGCAAGACATTTGCCAAGGAATTTATGACCAAGTACCGGATTCCTACTGCCAAGTATGCAGTCTGTCGGCACAGCCTAGAAGCAAGCAAAGCCTTGGATGAGTTTGGCATCCCGGTTGTGATCAAGGCAGATGGTCTGGCTGCCGGCAAAGGTGTGACTGTGGCCATGACACGCGAAGAAGCGGACAAAGCTATCCAGAAGGCTATGGTGGATAAAGTATTTGGCGAGGCCGGAGACTGTGTGGTAATTGAGGAATATTTATCAGGAGAGGAAGCCAGTATTCTGGCCTTTGCAGATGGTAAGACAATTATTCCTTTGGTGGGGTCCCAGGATCACAAGCGTATTTTCGATAATGAT
This sequence comes from bacterium, assembly GCA_023139775.1. GTDB lineage: Bacteria > Oederibacteriota > JAAXVQ01 > JAAXVQ01 > JAUVAV01 > JAGLMY01. The sequence continues at coordinate 7,079 of JAGLMY010000100.1, read as the reverse complement.
CAAGGTCCGAACACCGGTGGTATGGGAGCGTACGCTCCGGCTCCGGTTGTGACCCCGGAATTGAAAGAAAAGATTCAAAAAGAAATTTTAGAACCGACTTTGTCGGGAATGCAGGAGGAAGGCACACCCTACCGGGGAATTTTATATGCCGGTTTAATGATCACGGCGCTTGGACCCAAAGTAATTGAGTTTAATTGCCGTTTTGGTGATCCCGAAACCCAGGTAATATTGCCTTTGTTGACCTCAGACCTGATAGCTGCGGCCCAAGCCTGCTTGCATGAGAATCTGACTCCGGAGCTAGTGCGCTGGTCAGATGAAGCTGTGGTCTGTGTGGTTATGGCAGCGCCAGGCTATCCGGGTTCGTATCCCAAAGATTTGCCCATTACCGGGATTGCAGAAGCAGAGCAAGATCCGGATGTCATGGTTTGGCATGCCGGGACTGCGGAAAAAGATGGACAGATCGTAACCAGCGGAGGACGCATACTCAGTGTGATTGCCAAAGCCAAGGATTTAAAAGCAGCGGTAGATAAAGTTTATCAAGCTGCGGAAAAGATCTCATTTGCCGGCGCACAATACCGTAAGGATATCGCTAAGCTGGCATTGGCACGACTCAAATAAAAGCATTAACCACAGAGGCACAGAGACGCAGAGAAACATTAAGAATAAAAGGCATAAAAAAATGCGTTTTTCTAGCAATGCCTTTCAACCTATCTTATAGTGTTTTTCTCTGCGTCTCTGTGGTGAAATGTTTTTGTATTTCGAATTTAGAATTTGTAGTAATTAGGAGGGGACAATGAAAGACAAAGCATTGGTAGGAATTATTATTGGTAGTGATTCGGATTTGCCGACCATCCAGGAGACAGTGAATATTTTAGAGTACATTGGTGTGGGCTATGACCTTACCATTGCTTCTGCGCATCGCTCGCCGGCTCGTGTGCGCGAGTGGATCAAGAGTATGGAAAAACGTTCCGTAGAGGTTTTCATTGCCGGAGCCGGAGGGGCCGCGCATCTGCCGGGTGTGGTGGCTGCCGAGACCATTGTGCCGGTGATTGGTATTCCCATGCCAACCCTTTATTTCAATGGACAGGATTCCTTGTTATCCATTGTGCAGATGCCGTCCGGAATTCCAGTGGCTGCTGTGGCTGTGGGTAAGGCCGGCGCGACCAATGCCGGTCTTTTTGCCGCGCAGATACTGGCTCGTAAGTATGACCACATTGCTGAGACCTTGCGCAAATTCCGTCAGGAATTGGCACAAGGGATCGATAAAAAAGCCGGCAAGCTGGAACAATTGGGAATTGATAAATATATAGAAACGATGTAAGACATAGGATCGAAAAATAGCCACTGATGCACACTGATAACACTGAAGATTGAAATGCGAAAATCTAATTCCAGAAATACGTAGGGGCGAGGTTACCTCGCCCGCCAGACCGTAGGGGCGAAACCATGTTTTCGCCCCTATGTATTTTAAGGATGCCTAGAATGACCAAAAGAAAATCTCCGTTTTTTCCGGTGCGTGCCTTGATTTTTGATATGGACGGCACGCTTTATCGCAGTAATGCGTTGAACCGACATTATGCTCAATCCATGTATGATTTTCTCGCTGCGCAGAAGGGCATCTCCTCTCAGGCAGCCAAACAATTGTTTTTGAAAACCTATTGCCATTTAAACCAAAAGCTCAGACGCTTGCCTTCCAAATTATTTACCTTGAAGTATTTAGGCGTCTCTGATACTGAGTGGTCCAAAAAGCACGGAGCCAGAGTTGCGCCGGAAAAATACATAAAGACCGATCAACGGTTACGTAAAGCGCTTAGGTGTTTACGGGAGTCTTTCCGGATGGCGGTGGTGACCAACAATCATGCCAAGAACATGCAGGTTACCTTGGATGCCTTGGGTGTGGCAGATCTCTTTGATAAAGTGCTGTCCTTGACAGATACCAAAATTTATAAACCTTCCTCAAAATTATACACCAACATGGCAAGCGCTCTACAGGTGGAACCGGAAATGTGTTTGTCCATTGGTGATCGTTATGACCTGGATCTGGCGCCGGCCGCGGAAATTGGCATGCAAACCGTGCTGGTCCAGAAAATGCAGGACATTTATGTTTTGCCTGAGTATCTGCGTCCTCAGCCGGCTGCCAAGTACTCGCCAAAAACATCCGCGCAAGCTCAAGAAGCTATTACAGCTGCCAGTCGGTCCTTGAAAGCCAGGCAATTGGTTGTGCTGCCAACCGATACAGTGTATGGTATTGCTTCAGTCTTGGATTCGGAAGCCATTACTTGGATCTATCGTGCCAAGGGACGCGTGGATACCAATCCGCTGCCGGTTTTGCTTTCCAGCACACAGCAGGCCGAAAAGTACGCGGAGGTTTCTCCAACAGCGCTGGCCTTAATGAAAAAGTATTGGCCTGGTGGATTGACCATAGTACTGCCTGTCCGCCGGGGGACTGCTTGGGGCAAAATTACGCGTAGTGGAAAAACCATTGCCTTGCGTGTTCCGGACCATATCTGGAGTCGCGAAGTAATAAAAAAGGCGGGTGGCGCGGTTGCTGCCACCTCAGCCAACTGCTCAGGAGAGCCGCCACCACGGGTTTCAGCTAAAATTAACAAAAAGATACTTGCATTTTCGAATATTTTATTGGATGCTGGGACGTGTAAACAGGGAATCCATTCAACAATTGTTAAAGTCAGTGGTCGTAAAATGGATGTCCTGCGCCAGGGCGGTGTTAACTTGGAACTTTAGCCTTGCGATTTAACTGCAGGCAAATGATGAAAAAATCAGCTGTAAAAACCTTGTAGGCGCTATACACATTTTCACATTGGCCGGAGGTTTTGATGCCGAGAAACAACATAGACAAACACAACAAATTAATGCTTCGTTTTCAATCCGGTGATGAAACTGCCTATCGTTCCTTGCTGGGCAGTTACAAAAACCGTGTGTATGGTCTGATGCAACGCTATTTTCAGAACCAATCTTTGGCCGAACAGGCCACGCGGGATGTTTTTCTCCGCGTGTATGCTGCTAAAGATTCTTTTCAACCTGAATCATCCTTTTCGCTCTGGTTGTTCACTATAGTGAATCAGGTGTGCCGGAATTATCCACAGGACGATACCATTGAAATTAAAAGTATGAAAAAAGCTCAGGGCCGGGAAGAACAACAGATCCTGCGCCAGGCCTTGTCACGGTTCTCCCGGGAAGAACGCATTGCTTTTTTGCTGGATCATTGCGAGAAGCTGACTATCCCGGAAATCAGTGATGTATTGAATAAAAATCCGTTGGCTGTTGAAACTGTACTCTGCCGCGCGCGCGCCAATCTGCGCATCAAGCTGGCAGCGTACCTGGAAACTACGGTGAACTCATGACCTCAGTGGATTGCAAACTCTGCCGGGAAAACATTCACTCCTATGTGCGCGGGTATTTAAGCCTGGAAGAACGACAGCGGTTTAAGGAGCATCTGGAAAGCTGTCTGGAATGCCGCCGAGAAGTAGAACAAGAACAGAAACTCACCGACATTATGAATGGCTGGGAAGTGGTCAAGGTCAGCAAAGCCTTTGATGTGAATCTGACCACCCGTCTGACAGAAGAGAAAAACCGTTGTCCAAAACAGAGCTGGTTTAAACGGTTCTTTGCTTCTAATTAGATTTCACCGCAGAGACGCAGAGGAAACCATAAGACCAAAATGCTGTAGGGAACGGTCGCGACCGTTCCCTACAATATTATTAAATGATTTTATGTTTTTATCCCAAAGGTTTCTTTGCGTTCTCTGCGTCTCCTTGTGCCCCGAAGGGGTATGCGGTGAATATTTTTTACTTAATGTCCTCCCAAAATTCATTAATTGCGGCAAAGCCTTTTTTGACCAACTTGGGCGCAATTGGTGAAGGGTTGTAGGCAATCACTGAGCTCTGGGCTGTGATGGTGAAACCGTCAGGGTTGACCCAATGGAAAAATCCAATAGCACGAACTTTGGTGGATATTTTTGTAACTTTGCCTTTTTGTTGATTGCCTGGATTTTCCACTATTTCAAAGCCAGGAGCAAGCGCATTTACTTCTTTGCGGTGATGCGGTTGGAAATCCAAATGATTGCAATTACTGATGTGCCAGGCTGCCCGGCGAGCTGCCAGTTGGCATCTGATCTGAGCTGTTCCCAGCATCACAAACTGCATGATGCCTATAATAAATAGTGTGAACAGAAAAACCACCAGAGCCAGTTCTACAAAAGACTGACCTTTTTGGGATCGGAGCAAGCGTCTCATGCGATGGATACCACTGCCAATTCCCAATCCGTGGAAGCCGGTGAGCAGGTTAATTTAATAGGCAGACTGGGTGCTTTATTTGTGAGTGTCAGTTTTACTTCCGAAAGCTGGTTCGGATTTTTAATGGCTTGCTGGTAAAAATCCACCAAGGGTTTAGGCAAAGGAGATTGCATCACGTGCATGCCAACCAACTCTTCGCTGCGGCAATTCAGCAATTCCAGGGCCAGGGAATTGGCAGCCAGAATCGTGTTGTTGCGATCAATGGCCAAGGCCGCGTGCCGGATCTCAGAAAGTAAGAGTCCTGCCACACGCTGAGTATGTCGGGAATCTGTTTGCTGTTGTATCGGTGCTTTCACATCCGCGCGTTGTAACGGGTCCAGTAATTCAAAACGGGAGACGCGGTACAGAGTAAATAATCCTAAGAGTAACGAAGTGGTTATGATCAATAAGTAGAAGCGCACCACATAGGAGCGTCGGGCCTGGGCCAGGCGGGTATCATCAAAAAAGGCCCGGAAATAGAGATCCTCATCATCCGGCATAGGGATCAGCGCCACAGTCAAGGGACGGCCGTCAATCCGGGTGCGGCTTAATTCCGGCGAGATCGGACGAGGACCTTTGTAGGCTTTGGTCTGCTTATTCATCATACCGGCATCCGTGTGCATGGTGATCTTGCCATTAGCCTCAAAGACCTCTGCTTTGTATAACTGGGGATGATTGCCGCGCGCGGATTTAAGCACAATGAGCGCTGCCAGATCATCTTCCGAGGTCAAGGCTGCGGCCAATTGGTTGGCCAGGTCCTGAGCAATCTGAGTTTTCAATTTGCGGGTTTCTGTATTGAACTGATCTTTAGAAAGACTGCTTAAATATTGTAGAGAACCCAACTGCAAGAGCAGGGCAGCTAAGAAAACTCCTGAAGCAATAGTTAGGCGGGGACCAAGCGCGTGTTTCATATGGCACATCCTCCGAAAAATTTGCTTGCCACACATCTGGGATCTATTATATAGTTTTTATGAAGAAAAGGTCAAATTGTATGCAAGGATTTTACGATTTTACAGTCTAATGGTTAGACAGGAAAAATAGGATTTTCTTTTATGAAAAAATCAAGTATTATTAAAAAGTTACTGAATGATGAATCCGGCCAGGGCCTGACCGAGTATATATTGGTCACAGCAGTCATGGCCATGGCCATAGCCGGGGTTATGGCAGCCTGGAAACTGCCTTTGGCCAAGTATCTGAATAAAATAGTACAGGCAATAGCCAAAACCAGGTAAAGATTCACCGCAGAGACGCAGAGTACGCGGAGAAACGTTCTCTGCGTCTCTGCGGTGAGGATTTTTAACACGAATTTGGAATTTCATAAATATTAGGGGGACTGAAATGAATATATTTAAAGCACTCTTGTTGGAAGAAGAAGGCCAGGGCATGGTTGAGTACATTTTGATTATTGCGGTAGTGGCACTGATAGTTGTTGGCGGAATCAAATTGTTCGGTGATAAGCTCAAAGACTTGTTTGACAAAAAAGCCGGTGAGTTAGAAAAATTTTAATACACTAAGGAATTATTGAACTGTTGAATGATATATATGTTCTGTCTGTATTGGGGATAATTCTCCTGATTGCGACCATCACTGACCTTGCCAAACACAAGGTCTACAATTGGTTAACCTTTCCGGCTTTGGGTCTGGGTTTGGGTCTTAATGTGGCGCTCCAAGGTGTTCCAGGGCTCTGGTTTGGTGTAGCAGGACTCCTGATTGGAGGCCTGCTTTTTTTTCCAGCTTTTTTATGGGGCGGTATGGGAGCAGGGGATATCAAGCTGGTGGCAGTGGTAGGCGCCTTTGCCGGCTGGATCTTTGTGCTTAACGTGGCATTATACACAGCCCTGGTGGGTGGTGTGATCGCTGTTGTTGTTCTTATTGTAAAAGGAGAACTCTGGCAGACCCTGAAAAATATCAGCCGCTTTCTGCGCTCAATATTCGTTCCCAAATTAACTATTGAACCACTCTCCAAGAAATATCCCATGCCGTACGCGTTGGCAATAGCGCTGGGCACGCTGGCAGCGTATCTGTTGCCGCCAATTGTAATGCTGTGAAAAATGTAAGTATTCTGGTAGTCAGAATTCAGGAGTCAGGAGTCAGTAATTACTTAACCCCAGCCCCATTTAAAACATGATGTTTGCCATAGATTGGAAAATTTTCTAACCAGGGAAAAGAGACATGATTCCATCAATAAGTAATCATTTCTCTTTGATTATACAGCAGCCAGTTCCGGGGCTTTTTCCAATAGATGTTTTGGAAGCGGTGCCAAACGTTTTTTTTCAGGATTAAAGCAGACCATGGTAATATCGCTGGTAAGGACGATTTCATTGTCCCGTTTAACGGTATAGGTAAAGATGAAAGAGACTTTTTTGATTTCCTTAATAGACATTTCAATAATTAATTGATCGCCAAAAAACATTGGTTTTTTATAGTCAGTGTGAACTTTTGAAGGGAAGAAAGTTAGTTGGTGGTTTTTGACATAATCCATAAAATTACCGGAATGAGATTCAAACCAGTCAACGCGACACCATTCCAGCCATTCCAGTGGTTTGGCATAATACACCTGGCCTGTAACGTCGGTATCGCTAAGTTGAACTTTATGGTGTTTTGTAAACATGATGACAGATCTCCTTGTTGTTTGATCGGTGTATTTTAAAAAAAATGTGACTAATGTACAAGGTTAAAATAAAATAGCGTAAAATAAGGTAGTATAAAATAAAATCCGCAATTTCGGCCCCGTTTAACCATTTAAGTCAATTACCCTGCGGCAAGCCGCAGGGCATGTTAAGGTGA
>JAGLMY010000010.1 GCA_023139775.1 bacterium | reverse complement strand
ACCCAGAACAAACGGAACCAGGGGATCAACACAAACTGCGCGCCCAAGACCAACACATCCGGCATACTCACCTTCCGGCGCCGACAGACCGCGTACACAGAACCGGCCCACCCCAGCGACAACATGCCGGCGCCCACTATACCTAGCAGCCAATTAAACCATGTCAGACCCAGCGCCACGATCGGTAGTCCCAGATAGATGCCCCAATAAAACACCGGGAATTCACGGCCATCAATCCAATTCAGATACTGTTGGTATAATTTCGGATGTTTACGCCGCAAGAGGATTTCATAGGGACCATGATAGGTCTTGTGAAAATAAACATTGCGCGAGGCTGGAAAAATCGGATGAAACGCCTTGGCTTCACTGGCAAACACAATGCTGTATCCTTTTTCTAATATTGAAAAAGCCAAATCCGTATCCTCGCGCACATGCCGGATTTTTCCATCGCGCGCTTTCCAACTAAACCGTTTATCAAAACCGCCCACTTCCTGAAAAACTTGTCTCCTGCAAAAGAGATTACAGGTCTGAAACGAATTCCCGCGTTGATTTGAAACAAAATGGGAAAAAGGCGTTGGCTGGGCAGCCCCGGGCGGCGGCAAGGTAGCTCCTTCCACCGCAGCTGTTTTCGGATCTTCAAACCGCGGTTTGGCGGCCTGCCACCAGCCTGGATCCACCAGTACATCTGAATCTAAAAAACCCAATATTTCTCCTTGCGCAGCCTCTGCTCCGCGATTGCGGGCAGCAGAGGGTCCTTGTGGTTTTTCATTGCGTAATACCCGCAAAGGATAAGTATCCTGACGTGCTGCCAGCATCTGATCAGTTCCATCCTGCGAACCATCATCCACCACTACCACTTCCATCTCCCCGGGCGTATGTCGAACCTTACTCAGCGTAGCCAGAATGGCAATAAGCAAATCTTTGCGATTGTGCGTGGGAATAACTACAGAAAGTTGTGGCTTACTCATGCTTTGGCCTCTTTAAAAATCCGGCGCAAAAGATCTATATCATCCTGTTCAATCGCGCGCAGCAGCCAAATACCCAGCACATAGACCACTGCTCCGGCTGAAATCGAAAATATGGGATTCAGCTCCCGTAAAAACCAGACCGCGCCCATCATACCACCCGTCGCGCCCAGGATACGCAGCAGCGACAGCCCTAAGGGCATGGAAAAAAGCAGCCGTTTTACCACCACACCGTAGGCAGCCAACAGAAACAACTCTGTGAGAACGGCTGACATGGCTGCGCCCAGATATCCATAGCGAGGAATCAGAAATAGATTCGAACCAATGCTTACAAGTACTGCCAGTCCTGAGACCAGGGCATTTACGGTCTGCTTGCCGCCGGAGATCAATAAATACGAGAGCGCGTAGTTAACAAAAATAAAGCAGAGCGCCACTGCCAACCACGCCAAGGCAGACCCGGCAGGTGCGTATTCCCGACCAAAGATCAAAAGCACCAGGGGTTGCGCCACAAGTATTGCTCCCCCGGCCATGGGCAAGCCCAGCAGCATGAGCAAGCGTAATAATTTAGTTGCCGCCCGGATAAGTTTGTCCCGGTTTTCTTGAAACAATTTTGATAATCCTGGAAAGGCAGCCACCACCAAAATGGCCGGTACAACCATCAGCACCTCAATGCATTTGTGCGCCGCCCCGTACCAACCCACTTCCTCGGCCGGCCGTAGTTTAGTAAGCAAGGTCATATCAATACGAAAATAAAGATTAATAAAGAGCGTGGTTAAGGTCAAGGGCAGGGCTTGGCGCAAGGCATAACGAATGAAGCTGATTTCCAATTTCCAGTGACCTGACAAAAAAGAGCCGCGCCACAGAATTCCGGTTCCAACCAACACGCTCAAACCAGCCGCAACCACATAGGCCATCGCTATGCCAAACACTCCCCAACCCAGACTCAAAGCTATCAGACCCAAGACCAGCAAGGCCGATTTTTGCAGAGTCATTACCATTGCTTCGAATTGCATTTTTTGTTGGGCATGGAATACAGCGTTGATAAATTCCGCAAAAGAATTCAACATCACAAAACCGGCCATGGCACACGCAATGGGCAACACGTCGGCGTCAGGCGAGAGAATACGCAAACCGATAAAAAATGCCGCGCTGAACAAAACCGCCAAACCGATTTTTATCACAAGCAAATTACAGAAGAAGTTTGCGGTCTGTTCGGGTTTTTGCGCGCTCTCACGTACCAGCAATGGATTAAGACCAAAATCCACAACCACCACAAAGAGCAGCGCAAAAGAAAAGGCAAAATTCAATACTCCGAATTGATCATCACCCACAGTGCGCGCGACCAATACAATAAAGGCAAAGGAAAGCAAACGGATCAGCACTTCTCCAATTCCCTTGAAAAATACATTTTTAGCAAATGAACGGGCAACGGTCATAAATAAGTTATTCTTCCTGAGCAGAAAGCGTTTTTTTTACGATGGCGCCAACGCACGCGAAAAAGATCCAGGAACATCTGGATAGAATGACGTAGGGGTGAGACTTTGGAATCCAACACATTGTGCCAGGAAACCGGAACTTCCTGAATTCCGGCGCCCGCGCGTTTAGCCAGATAGAGTATTTCCACATCAAATCCAAAACCCGGTATAGTTAAAGCCCGAAATACTTTCCTGGCAATGTCTCTTTTGAACATTTTAAAACCGCATTGTGTGTCCTGAAACCCGGGCAGCACAATACTCTGCACCAACAGATTAAAGGTTTTTCCCATCCATTCCCGGTAAAACGGCTGGTGATCTGAAATATCCGAGCCTGTGAGCGCCCGGGAAGCGATCACCACATCCGCGCCGTCCATCATGACTTTTTCCAGTTTGACGATTTCTTCAATGGGCGTGGACATGTCCGCGTCTGAAAACAGAACCCACTCTCCCAGAGCCGCGGCCACACCCCGGCGCACAGCTGCTCCTTTGCCCCGGTTCTTTTTATTATGCAACACTCTAATTGGCAGCTGATTTTGATTAAAGGATTTGGCAATAGCAACGGTCTGATCCGTACTGCCGTCACTGACCACAATAATTTCACTTTTGTCCTGTCGTTGACGCAGATAGGCAGTTACGGTTTCCAAAGTTTTGGACAGGCGCTTTTCTTCGTTGTACGCCGGCAAGACTACTGATAATTGAATGTTTTCTCTCACAGTATCCTCATTAGCATATTAATCGGCCTAACCCGGACAAGCCGAAACCAAAAATATTTGACAAAATTAACCGGATATACGGGATTTTAAATAAATCCTACCAATCCTGTTATCCTGTCAAAAGAAATTCTTTGCGCTCTTTACAGCGAATAATTTTCTGCCATAAAAAGCACGAATTTAAGAACTAAGTGTTCTTGTGCCGCATATATACCAAGCCGAGTCCCAGACCCAGCAATAAACCAAAATGAATGCCCCGGGCATAAATGGTCAACACATCAAACAGATTGGCCAGCAAAAAACCGGCAACACCGGCCAGTATGGCTTCCAACCAGGGTCCGGTTTCCGGTTCCCAATGTTGCCCTATTGTTTTTACCATATTTCCCAGGCTCATGGCCAAAAGAAAAAGAAATCCCAGCAAACCCAGCAACCCGGTCTCAATCAAAAGTTGCAAAAACAAATTATGAATATGCTTATTCATGGCCTCCCAAGCATAATAGTCTTGGGAAAAATATTTGGTAATGTGTTGATCATAATTGCCCGCGCCAAAACCGGTAAGCGGATTGTTACTGAACATGGCAAACGCGGTTTTCGCGCAAACCATACGAAAGTTCACCGAATCTTCCTGCTGTGGCTGAAATATGGAAATCGCACGCTGATAGAGCCGATGTCCTGGATTTTCCGGTTGTGCTGCAATGGCAATGAAAATTCCGCCCAGTACGATCAGCCCGACGCAACAGAGCGCGGATATTTTTTTTGGTACTTTGAAATACAACCATACACCGCCAACCAGGGTTGTTGCCAACCACAGACTCCGGGTATAAGTGAATACCATGGCCAGAGCCATCAGCGCGACAGCAGCGACTGCTCCGGCTTTTAGCCATTTATGTTTGGCCTGAAAAAACCCAACCACAGCCATTGGCAGGACACAGAGCAAATAACCGCCAAATTGATTGGAGTGCCCAAAGGTGCTGTTCACACGGACTACATCACCGCCATATAGCAAGAGCTGGCCGGAATGGATATTTAATACCAAACTTTTGATCAACCCATACAAACTAGCTAAGGCTGCGACTGTGATCAACACACTAATAATTCTTTTAAATTCTATTTTATTCTGAAAAGCATTGGCAGCAAACCAAAATATCAGAATTAGCTGCAACCAACGCAGCAATTGTTTGGCGCCCGCGCTCCAGGCCTGGGAGAACAGCACTGATATCGCAATAGCCAGCACAAACGGCATACTCCAAAGTAGAATATTCCAATGCCGTGTTTTCCAGGTTTTCTCTTTCCACCACAAATATCCACTACCCAGCAGCAATCCGGCCAAGGCCAATTCATTAGTATAGGCTGTAATCCCGATTTCTACCGGGAAATCCAGAGGCAGTGTCACACCTAAAAGACATAATCCCAAGAAAGGCCGAAAGGCTGTCAGCGCCGCAAAGGCCAGCACCAAACCCAACGCCAAAACAATCAGCATGCTAATAAGCGCCCTTCCCAAACAAGACAGCCGGCAGAGTTCTCAGAAGAATGACAAAATCAAGCAGTAATGTCTGATTTTTAATGTAGTATAAATCGTACTTGATGTTTTCTTCCAGGGGTTTTTCGGTCCGGCCGGAGACTTGCCAAAGTCCGGTAATTCCCGGCAGCACCAGAAAACGATAGCGGTAAATGGGTTTGTACTTATCAACCATAAAAGGCATCTCAGGACGCGGACCCACCAAGCTCATGTCCCCTTTTATCACATTAATTAATTGCGGTAATTCATCCAGGCTGGCGCGGCGTAAAAATCCGCCGCAGCGGGTAATACGCGGATCTTTCTGCTTTTTAGGTGTCTTGGCATATGTGGGAGTGTGCGTATACATGGAGCGAAATTTATACATTAAAAATTTCCGGCCCTGATAGCCCACGCGTTCCTGCCGGAAAAAGACAGGACCTTGGGAATCCAATTTAATCATGATTATAATCAGCAACCAGAGCGGTAAAGTCAGCAGCATGAATGAAATAGCGATAAGCTCGTCAAAGAAACGTTTCAAAGCTTTGCTGCCGCCGCTGATCCGGCCTTCATCCAGACTGCTGATCAGACCTTCCAATCCCTCGGTGGTCGTGGTTTTAAAACCCACCAGATCAAAAGCTTCATTCACATTACGGTGCGGGATCGCATACTCATTGAAAATTTCATTCACTTCCAGAATATGCTGATAATTTTTTACCGTGTCCGACACAATCACCAGTTCGATTTCCTGCTTCTGATAGCGGGATAATATTTCATGGTCCACCAGCTGCCGGAAATTTTTCGCGCGCGTTGAACTCCCTTTAGGTAACGCCACGGACACAGCCACATGATATCCCAGCTGGGCGTATTGTTTTAAAAGCTGCCGGACTGCTTTAATATTCTTTTCCGATCCCACCACTGCTACATTGATCTGATTCCAGCCCCGGGCACGTAAATGTTTCATCACCTGATAATAGAAAAAACGAACCACGATGGACGCTACCACAGCGGATAGCCAAAACAAAACTACCAGGACACGGGATTTTTCATAAAATTTCATAAAAAAAGTGATGCCCAAAGCAATGATAAAGGCATAGGTTAAAGATTTGATTATTTTGGTGTATTCTTCCAGCATGGACAAATCACGCACATCGCGATACAACCCTTGCTGCATAAAAATCAGAATACTAATACCAAGCAAGACCAGAATCGGTCCAAAATACTCAAGCATGGGCTGAATCTGAATAAAAAAAGTCAGCTGGACTCGAATTTGATACGAGATCAGAAACGCAATTCCCAGCGTGACGATATCCAGGACCAAAAGTAGTATGCTCTGCATTAATTTATTGCGTCGAAAAGACACTGTATTCTCCTTAAAAAACGCTAAAAAATCAAAACCCTATTTATCCTGCTCTTTATATTAAAACAATTCGTTTCGTAGAACCAGTAGATTCATAGATTTTTACCAGGATTTTACGCTTGAAGTATTTTTAAATAGAATTGTTCCAGCCGTTGGGCTAAAAATTCCCAGGAATAGCGTTTAACTGCTGCCTGGCGGGCAGCCTGCCCCAGACGTTCACAGGACTGCGGATCTGACAGCAGTTCTTCAACTACCTGGGCAAATGCTTCCGGTTGCTCAGGAGCCAGGCGTCCAATCTGCTCAGTGGCAAATAGGGATTCCATCTCACCCACCGGCGAGCTCACAATAGGCCGGCCCATGGCCATATAATCCCCGACTTTGTTGGGCCAGCGGCCGAGGTTGGCTTGTTTGCGCGCAAAGGGGAGTAAAAATACATCCGCGCAGCACATATATTCAGGTATCTTGTCATATGGCACTATACCGTATTCCAGCAAACCGGCTTCTGCCCCGTGTTGCCGCGCAATACGTTTGGCCATAGGAGCAGGTTTGCCTACCAGGATCAATTTCACTTTCGGATCTTGCTGATGGAGTTGGCAGAATACTTGCAGCGCCAAATCCAAATCATAATGCACAAAACCCATAAATCCCAAAATTTTAGCATCCTGAGATATTCCCAAGGCCGCTCTCGCTTTTTGCTTATCCTGGGGTTTGAAATTCTCTACATCCGCGCCGCCGGTTATTTTAATAATCGTCTCTGGTTTCACGCCTAAACCAATGGCTCGTTCCTGCAAGGCACTGGAAATCACAGTGGTCCCCAAGGCCTGCGTGCGAAAATGCTCCTCATACCAGGTCTCGATCCCGCCAACAAAGAGTTTGATCAGCTTATTGGAGCGTTCTTCAATCACACCGCCGCGTCCCCACCAATCCGCCCAATCCATAACCAGGGGAATACCTTTTTTCCGCACGGCCAGGGCCGGATGAATCACAACCGGCCGCGAATCAAAAGCATGCACTAGATCATAAATTTCCTTGCGAACGCGGCGCAAACGATACCATACATCCCAAATATCCCAGCCGGACCTGCCCATGCCCCAAAAAAGATCCGGGAACTGGACCACGCGCACACCCTCAAGCTCAATCTCCTCAATACCAAAACGATGTTTAGGATGAATGGTATACAGGGTAACCTCATGACCCTGACGCACTAAATAGCGGCCCAGATGAAAACAGCGGTAAAAGGTAGACCGCCAAATCTCATTATGGTTCAAAAATAGAATGCGCAAGCACTTATCCTTTCTCTGCTTACATGTTTTTTACATGCTCAAAAACAATACTCATCTCATGGGCGGCATTGTCCCAGGTATACTTTTTTATATGCTCTTGGGATTTTTCGGCCAGAGTGTTTCGCAGGCTCTCATTTTCCAGCAACTTCTGCATATTTTCAGCAATGTCATACACATCCAAAGGGTCGCAATACTGGACAGCCTCACCGCAGACCTCAGGCAGACTGGCCACCTTGGAAACCAAGACCGGAGCACCACAAGCCATGGCCTCCAAGGGCGGCAGACCAAATCCCTCATACAAAGACGGATACGCGAACAAGGTAGCAGCATTATAAATGAGTGCCAATTCAATCACATTTAAATATCCCAGGAAAATTACATGTTCTTTCATCTTCTGAATCAATTCCATAATGGATTTATTTCTCCAGCCGGAAAAACCGACCAGTACTAATTTATATTCTTTTTTCAAAACATCCGGCAATTGCAAATACGCGGTCAATAGTTTCTCGATATTCTTGCGCGGCTCTATGGATCCCACAAAAAGAATATATTTTCCCGGAAGCCCCTTTTCTTTTTTAAAGGCCTCAATTTGTGCCGGCGAATAGCGTTTAAATAGCGCCGTCTCATAGCCCATGGGCACAACCACAATTCTGTCCTGCGAAAAATTCAGGATATCCGCCGCTTCGTCTTTGATAAATTGAGAATCCGTTGTGATCAAATCCGATTTCCCAATGCGCTCGTAGAAATATTTTCGAAAAAAGCTGATGCGATCGCGGGGGTGCCATTCCGGATGATGGTGAAAAGAAAAATCGTGTACTGTGGTGACCAGTTTTTTTGATTTAATACCGGTGGGGATATAGTTTGGTTCATAATAGACATCAATCTTTTCTTTACTGGATTGAATGCGATTGTAATCCTCAATCACCTTTTTGATGATTTCACTCAGAAAGGGCACTTTTTTAATATAGGGTTTGGATCGTTTGAGTATATTAAATTTTATTTCCCGAACATCTTCTTCCGGCACGCGCGAACTCTGTAAATGTTCGGAAAAATAACCGTAATAATAAATATATTCATTTTGGATGTCGGTCTCCAACAGATACTTGGAAATATTATAAATGCAATTTCCTATACCGGTCATTTTGGAAAGCAAGGGGATGGTGTTAATGGCAATTTTCACAACCGCAACTCCATTTGTTTAAATGTGGATTTGGCACACATACTCGTTTCACGTCAAGCTCGCTTCCCATATCTATTTGGGTAGATAAAAATCCGAGTACTGGGACAAGTGAGGATTATAATAAGGATCACCTTGAATTAGCAAGTTTTTCCACCTCTGCTGATGATAGGCCATATCTTCGGTATAATGCGTTTTTTGCCGGCTCACCAATTCCTTATGATATAGTTGGGCAAACGGCGTCCATACATTACGTAACCCTTGTTCCATCACGCGCAGACAAAAATCAACATCATTACATTCGATTTTTAAATTTTCGTCCAATCCCTTCATTTCAGCATAAATTCGCCGGGCAACCATCGCACAGGCAAAGGTGACTGCCGAACAGTTTCTGACAACAGACAAATAATGAAAGTAACTGTTTTGCTCATGCCGCAAATAGCGAAAGGCATGACGCGCACCGACTCCTTGCTGCACCAGAAATATTCCACCATGTTGGATCGAACCATCCGGATAGAGTAACTTGCCGCCCACCACACCCACACCCGGAGTTTGGGCTTGTTCCAACAAGGCTTCCAACCATTGCGGTGTGATGACTTCTGTATCATCATTTAAAAACAGCAAATACTCGCCTTGGGCCCGGCCGGCTGCCATATTATTCATGCGCGAAAAATTAAATTCATCCGGATATGCCAAATAGTGATGCTTAATTTCGGTTCCCAGTATTCCTTTAACTGTTTCCGGAGTCAAAAGACCACGGCTATTATCCACCAAAATAATCTCATAATTTGCGTAAGTACTCTTCTCAACAATTGAAAGCAAACAGGAACGCAGCATTCCCGGCTGCTTATACGCGGTCAGCATGATAATGCTAACCAGAGGCTGCCGGGTAAGTTCCTGACGCACGCGGTAACAACCGTTTTTTTTCAGAAGCAAAACTTCTCCCTTGCTTCCACGCCGTACCAACGCGGCGTGTAAAATTTGTTGTTCTTTCCGTGCCGGCAACAGCGGCATATCTACACGAGCGAGAATCTGAGGAATATGTTCAATACTATTCGTGTGTTCACTTAGGCGTAAAAGCAAATCATACAAACCAATAACACAGTAATCCGTCCGCATTCCTCCTATAGCTGCAAATGCTTTTCGGCTCACCACAAACGAATTGCCAATATAATTCATGCTCAGCAACAATTCGGGCGACCAATCCGGTTTGAAAAAATACATTTGATTTTTAGCGTTCAGCGCTCTTAGCTCGTCCCCATAGATCACATCTGCCAAGGGATTTTTCATACACCTTGCATATATCTTTGCCCAAGCATACGGCACCCAGGTATCGCCGGCCAAAATAATCCCTATGTATTTGAACGGTACTTTTTGCAATGTTGTGTTCAATGATTGCCAGGGATAAAACTCCACAGCCTGGCCCTTATATAGGGCAGCCAATTCTTTTTCTTGTACTGCGTCGCAAAAAACCAGCGCCCGGCAATTCGGAAAGAATTGTGCTTGCAGGGATTCAAGCGTTGCGCGCACTTTCTGTAAATCACGCGAACAGACTAATATCGCGCATACAAATAAGGAATGCTGTTCAGGGTTCACTTGATCTGGAAACAACACAGGGTGATCGGGCGGTACGATGTCATAAGAACCGGATCGGCGAAGTGTTTGTCCCAGCAAAGACTCCAAAAGCATAAATTCTCTTTGCCAAAAGTATTGCAGAAATTTTCCCAAACGCCTCAGTGTGAACGCAGCCGATATAGCACCGGGCTGCCGCACGGCAAACCAAATACATTTGGCAAGCAATCGTCTCAGCGTATTTGGAGGAAACAGCATATCTTTTAAAGGCAACACCTTACACTTCCCGGTTTATATCAAAGCTTAGAGCAAATAGTTTGGAGCTTAATACAACAAGTGCAATATCTATATCACTGTGTTCATGATAATTCCCTCGAGCGTAGGAACCATACAATAATATTTTTTTTACAGAAAAACACCGGCTCACTACTGCAGCATACTGTTTCGCTATATCTAAAACTGTTTTTTATCCATAAATATACATCCCCGGCAATATTATAAGCCCTATTCTTTTTCTGTCAACATCTTCCCCCTGTAACCTATCAGTCATGATACTAACATGACTGATAGGTTACAAAGCATTTGAACCTTAAACATAAATAATAATATTCAAATGCGGTCAACTTTCGATTTTCTATTCTCAACGCTTACTTTATCACAATGCGATTTTAATACCGCAACTGCTGGGTTACTTTTCCCTAACTCCTGCTTTTTTTAAAAGACCGCTTTTTTTTATGGGCTGCGTTCGATGCTTGGATTTTATCATGTTTTTCAACGTCTCGACTTCCAACTTCATAAGCCCCATTTCTTGAACAAGTGTTTTATTATGTTCGCTCAGTCCGGAGATAATTACAGAGAACTGGATTAATATGAAAAACAGTGCCAAAAGCAAAACCAGAAATAAAGCTGCTGGTGGATAGGCAATCCCGACTAAGCGTGAAAACACTTCCAGGCCTTGCCGCCATATTGACAAGCAAAAAAAAAGCAGGGCGAAAAAAAACCACAGCAATGAATATGCTTCTTTTAGCGTTTTTTTTCGGACTAATTCAATAATAAAAACCAAAAAAACGACGCTGCCTAAGATAGCAATGTATTGAATGATATCGATGTTTACCGTGTTATTCATTTTATCCTCTTTGTCACCGCCGGCCGTATAAAATTCATTAAGACAGCCAGTATCACTTTAACCATATAATAAGCAGATTTCAAACCGGAAATGGACGACGAACCACTCAGCCTCTTCCTCATAGGCGTGAAAACCTCTTGAAATCGGAACCCGTTTTTCCCTAGCAAGATAATCGCTTCCGGTTCCGGATAATCAGAAGGATAATTGTGTGCCAGAAAAGAGATGGCACGTTGGTTATAGGCTCTAAATCCGGACGTATTATCGGTTATTTTGCTTTTAATCAGACAAGTATTTATAATTTCGAATAGCTTGATACCGATGCGTCGTGTAAAACTCGACTTGAAGCCGGGCCGCTTTTCGCAAAACCGGGAACCAATCACCACGTCTGCCTCATTTTTAGCCAGGGGTACCAGCAGGTTTTTTATTTCTTCCGCCTTATGCTGACCATCACCATCAAATTGGATGGCCACATCATAGCCTTTACGCTGCGCGTATAAAAATCCGGTCTGCACAGCACCGCCGATCCCCAGATTAACCGGCAAGTCGATCACGGTGGCTGCTCCGGTATTTCCCGCGGTGTCGGAGGTGTTATCCCAAGAGTTATCATTGATCACCAGGATATCCGCATCCGGTTCGTGCTGTTTGATATCCTGGATTACACCAACGATTGCCTTTTCTTCATTATATGCCGGCACAATAACTAATATTTCCAGACCACGTTTTTTTGATTTTATTTTTAGTACTTGGCTTTTCCGAGACCATTTTAGTTTCATTTCATATCCTGTTAAAAAATAATTGATTTTAATTGATCCGTATTTTCCGACAGGGGAGTTTGTATGCATGGCATGCTTCTTATATACCACACTTTCTCTTCAACTCCAATTAATTCCCTACACTGCCCGCAAATATTTTATCGCCTGGTGCGCGTAAAAAAAACAATCCCCGAAGTATCTGCAAGCGCTTCCGGCCCATCCGTTGTGTTACCTGCCCATCTTCCGGCCACGGAAATTCGTCTTTTTTTAATCGCTTCATCCACAGACAAAAACCGTTTCAATCCCAGTAGAGTTTCTTTAACCGCGTTGGTTTTTATAGAGGCATCATGCCTGATTCCCGTCAATCCTTCAAGAGGCGGTTATTTTGACGCTTACTCTCTACCGGTTGCCGACGCACTAAAAAGAGATCCCACTCATGCTAAATCACTTGGAAAAACAAAGTTCAACTCGAACAATTTCGCATAGGTTTCTTTTCAGCTTATTGCGAATTGTGAAATGGAATCTGTGATAGTCCACGCATTTTATCTTCAGCATAGAGCTGCAAAGAAGCTAGAATTTGTTCCTGGGAAGTTATCGCTGGATCGTAGGTCAGCAGGAGAACAAACCCCGCGCCCCATAAGTCTTCACGCTTTTGTGCAGCTAGATCCTCCCGAATAATCCGAGTTGACCATACATGTGCTATTTGAATACCTGAGGACGATACCCACAGCTTTTGTTTTTTATCCAAACCTGAGAAATCAGCCCAGCCTCTTAAGAGCAACTTCTTCTTTCCGTCCGCTGTATCGTAAGAAAAATAATGCTCAATTGAACCATTTTGCAAAACAGGCATTTTTAAGGAAGGCTTACCCACTTCTACAGAAAAAGCAGCAGCAACGCGCTCCATTGGAATACTAAACGCATCCCCTTGAATGACCCGTGGTTTAGCTTCCCCGAAACCGGGCATGATTTGGGCATAGCGATTAAAAACAAAATTAAACTCATCTGTCGGCATATCCTTAAAAATCTCCCGGAAAATTTTCAGTTGCGGAGTAAGCTGCACATGATTGATCGCATTCAACCCAAGTCCGTTGAAATAGGCACCGTGTGCCCCTTCCACCACCAGCCACCCTTTGGGATGGCAGGCAGCCAATTGTCGCAGATGCTGTAAATAAGGTGTCTCAGGTACTTGAAATATTGGCCTGGCTGATTGGATAGGATTAAAAGTATAAAAAGTAAATAAACTCGTAAATACCGCTGCGCCGCCTAGCGTGTATTTAACCCATTCTGCCTGTTCATTAAATTTTTTACGAAATATCCAGTTCGCCAGGAGAACAATCACAATCGGGGCTAAAACCACAATATCAAACCAAGCCTGAAATAAGTGTCCCTGAGTCGTGGAGTATTTAAATCCAAGCCAAGCACCGAGTATAAACAGAACGAATAAAAGAATACGTTTGGCATCTATTCTCCACGTTGTATGCTGGGCAAGGATAATAAACAGAATGTTAAACAACAGCCCAAATCCCAATAACATCCGTCGAGGAGGAACGTAATGCCACAAAAAGATTTTTCCCCATGTAGCAGGGACCGGGAGCATCACCCAACAGTACATAAACATCAGACCTAACAAAAGCAACGCGCTCTGCAATAGATGTTTTTTAAAATAATTTATTAAGGACTTGGCATCACTAAAAATAAGCACCATTAAAGGGAAATAACTTGACATTACACCTATTTCGCATTTGTTATACCCTATTGTCGGAGTGAATTGAATAGCTGTGATATAGGGAAAAAAATGCGCCCAAATAAAAAATGGATGTTCTCCGCCGCCGCCACTGATCCGTTGACCCGGATAAACCGTGTTTTTTACGATTGGAATAATATCTTGATAATAGAGGTAAACCAACCCTACGGCCAATACCGTTGCACTTATCCCGAGAAAAAGATTCTTTAGACGAATAGTATCTGGTCGCAGAACGACCCATAACACTGCAAAAACAAATGCTGTCGGGATAATAAAAGGTGGATATAACCCCGAAAAAAGCCATACCGCTACAGCATAGCCAAATAATGGCCCTTTGATATAAAACCGTAGAGGACTTAAAAAAGCAACCATAACCCAAGGTGCCAGCGATAAGACGGGCGCATTATTTGTCCACCATACTTGCGTAAAGCGCGAGAAAAACAAAAGCAGACTCCCAATTAGAGCCAACCGATAATCAACGCGTAAGAAAGTTAATAATTTGTAATATCCAAAAATAAATGAAAAAATAAAAATATAATAATAAAGCGAATAGGCATAGGCAGGCGGAAGAATAAAATACCCCCA
This sequence comes from bacterium, assembly GCA_023139775.1. Classification (GTDB taxonomy): domain Bacteria; phylum Oederibacteriota; class JAAXVQ01; order JAAXVQ01; family JAUVAV01; genus JAGLMY01. Next base: position 9,224 of record JAGLMY010000010.1, on the reverse strand, counting down.
CATCTGAGGTTTGAAGAACAAGCTCCAATCTTTCAGAGGCAGGACATTGAAAGTACGCAAATTCTCTTTGTAGGGCGAAAAGTTATTGGTTGATTGAAATTTGTTCTTTACCGCGATCTGAATATAAGGTGTCAAGACCGCCCATTCATCACCACGTATGGACCTGGCTTTACCGAAAAAGGGTTGATAATTTTGCACCTGAAAAACACGCAAAGCATTGGCATAGCTTGAAGGCGACCAGGTATTGGCCACATAAATACTCCCGGCTAATATGAACAAGACCAATAAGTAGACATCAAAATTCCTATGGATGGGATATTTATCTGTCATGACGCTCAACCAAGCCAGCATTTGCTTTATTCTATTTGTCAGGCGCATGTTTTCAAGTCCTTTCATTGCATACTTCACGGCGCGATCACATTTAATTAAATTTTCCTAGTCTCAGCCTGACTGCAAGAATAAATTCAATCAAGAATAACGCCTCATATAACGCGTTTATCAGAAATCGTCGTCGTTTTATCCACCAACGCAAACCGGAGTTTTATTAAAGTCGAATGGAAAAGTCTGCCTTTTTTAAGGTTAGATTTAAACTGTAATAGGGATCGCCCTTTACTAATTCCGACTCCCATTTTTTTTTAAATAATTCGATCTCTTTTTTAAATCTCTCTTGTTTTCTCGGTGTATCTTCCAACCCGCGGGTCTTTGATTCAAAGTGATATAGTTCCGCATAGGGTGTCCACAAAATTAAGTATCCCTTTTGCCTTATTTTCAAACACAAATCCACGTCATTGAAAGCCACCGAATATTCTTCATCAAATCCTCCGACTTCAGCAAACACTGTCTTCCGCATCATCAGGCAGGCAGCGGTTACGGCTGATAGATTTTGCACGCACTGCAAACGCCCCATATATCCCGGTTCATTCCCGGAAAGTCCACGATGCCCATGAGCCGCAATTCCGCCGATTCCTAAAATAACTCCGGCATGTTGAATTGTGTTGTCTTCATAATACAATTTAGCTCCAACTGCGCCTACTTCTTTGCGTTGCGCGTGCTCCAACATAGATTCCAGCCAGTCTGAGGTAATTACTTGCATATCATTATTAAGAAAAAGGATGATTTCTCCCTGCGAGCGCTTCACTCCAAAATTATTAATCGCAGAAAAATTAAAAGGATGATCCCATTTAATTATCTCTATTCGAGAATCTTGCTCAATTTGTTTGTACAATTCGAAAGTTTCAATTTCGTGACTGCGATTTTCTATAACCATAATTTCATAATTTGAATAAGTACTTAACTCCTTAATTGAATGGATACATTCCTCCAATTCTTGATGATGATCATGATTGGGAATTATAATCGAGACTAATGGTTTTTTTCTATGCTTATATCTAATCCGGTTTATTCCTGTATGTTTATCAATTTCCACACTAGCTGATTGTTGTAAATTAGCGAGTTTTTTCTCTACACCTTCTTTATCCGCCGAAATATCCATGTTATCATTCCCGGTTTGAAGCTGTGGTTGCTCCGGACCAAGGTCAATAATGTTCTCTAGGATGTTCTTATAATCTAATATGGAATGCTGCCAGGTAAACTTTTTTTGTACAAACTGTTTGCACTGTTGTCCGATGGTCTTTTTAAGATTAGAATTCCGGCATAACTTCTTTAATTGCTCGGTTAATTCATAAATAGTTAAATAATGATAAGGACATACTTCAGGGTGCGCTCCAGTAGAAAGCGCCAAAGCAGGCGTCCCTAGATATTGCGCCTCAACTAAAGGTAGATCAAATCCCTCCCAGAGACTTGTAGATAAATATATATCCGATTGTTGTAAAATAGCTTGTTTCATATTTTCTTCTAAATCCAGCAATACTTTACAACCCAAATTTTCCAACTCCTGTTTTATCTTTTTTCCACCCAACGCTAATTTCCCACAAATCAGAAAAATAATCTCTTTGCCAGGCAAAGCTTGACATAGTCTGGCCTTAACAATCTTAATGATATCAAATCCCTTATAACAACTCTCACCCATTCCAATCCGGGAAAGTGTTGTAATTAAGATGTCGTCTTTTTTCAGACCCAAATGCGCCCGGATATCAATCTTCAAATCCGCAATATTTTCCACAATATGCTCAGCACCAAGATAATTCACTTGGGAATCAGGAAAACCTGATGTCCGCTTAATAAAATTCGAAATACTAATGTGACCATGAAACTGTCGGATAGCATTGAATTTATGTCGATTTATATTTTCGCGAACATCAAATTCCGTAAAAAAAGTCGGGAATGGTTCACCATAGTCATAGGCAATTTTTAATAATTTCGGATCCGAGTATTGAGCAACATGCGTATAAAATGGCGGGGTATGAGCCACAACCATATCAGGTTGAACTTTCCGAATTAATTTCGATACATCTTCGTAGTTTTGTCCAACTGGGATAATATTCTCTTCTTGTTTAGAAGTGGATACAAGTACATCCGAAGCAGCTACAGTAATATTTTTGAGTCCTAATGCTCTTAATCCAGCTAATTGTTTCTGGATTACTAAACTAACCCCATACCCTGATAAGTAACGGCTAGTTAAAAAAAGCATTCGCACATTTTCAAGTTTAGTGGACACTGTTCATCTCCGTATCAAAAATAGCAGCTTCTAAATAACTGCACCACTTCCAGATAAAATATTCGCGATCATGCCAATTCTCACTACCTTTCGGCCGGGTTCCATTTTCTACATGTATAATTTTATCTTGATTCATAAATAAAATCTCTTTGCCCATTTGGCGAAACTTTAAGCACAGATCAACATCTTGAGCTTCTTCTTGGTATTTATCATCCAATCCGCCTACTTCAATATATGCCTGTCGATCACAAAATAAGAAAGCACCCGTAACCGCAGGAATTTTCTCCCAATCTACTTTCACATCCAGCGTATCCGGCTTACCATGTAAGCGATGATAAGGCAATCCGCGGTATGGTTCATCCTGCATAAAAAAGATACCACCGTGTTGCAGCCGTCCATCCGGATAAAGAAGTTTACTGCCAACGATCCCGATTTCTTGATCTGAAAAAGCCAATTCAATTTTATGTAAAAATGATATGTCATCTATTAAAAGATCATTGTTCATCAATGCAACATACTTTCCCCGGCTGTACTTCAGGACTAATTCATTATAATTTCTGCTGAAATGATATTTTAAATTCTTAACAATTTTCATTTTACTGCCCACTGCTTGATAATAATCTAAAACTGTTTTATCAGTTGTTCCGGTATCCCCGACAACAACTTCATAATATTGATTCAATTCAGGCGTTACTAAAGATTTTAGTAAAGGAATGATATATTGGGGCGCATTTTTATTAAGAATAATCAAGGAAAACATGTAGGCATACTTATTCTGCTCAGCGACGGTAACTTTCGGTTGATCAGAGGCTAATATCAATTTCCGAATACTTTCACCGTCATTAGAAAAAATCGGATGTATTAGCATTTGCTTGGCAGTTGAATCTACCTTACGAGCATGATAGAGCACTTCAGGAATATGTTGTATCGATTGAGCAATTCCGGTTGCCTGTAACCATATTGCATATACTGTCTGATTCTTATATTGCATTTCGCCTTTGCTTTGGGATAATAAATTTTTTTTGAGAATAACACTATTTCCAATATAATTATAACTAAGTAGCGTGTCTGGACTCCAGTCCGGTTTGAACTTCGGATCTATCCTCTGCCCGGTTTCATCAATCTGATCTTCATCTGTATATATAAAATCAGCTTCAGGATGTTGATTTATCCAGTTTGCCATCTTATATAAAGCATCTTTACTCAACTCATCTTGTCCATGCATAAGAACCACATACTCACTTTTTATAATCTCAGCAATCTGTACGAAAGCATCTGCTGAACCAAGATAAGTATCAATAGATTTCAAGTGTGTTTTTTTGCTTTTAATTATATATTTTTCCAACCCTTTTAGAATCAATGGTTCCATTTCTTTATCAATTAATATGAAAAGTTCCCAGTTAGAATAGGTTTGACTAAAAATCGAATCTATCATTGTTTTAAAAGCATTAATCGGCATTCCCACAGAATTGGCTACCACACTGATTTTTAGCATATTATTGAATCGTTGTTTACGTTGTCGGACAAGTTCTTTTTTATTCAAACGATGCTGATTTATCCAATTTTGATATGGATCTTGAAACATGTTTATTAGCCGAGAACTATGTTCAGACGAAGATGGAGTTCGCCCTCCCTTTTCCCGGCTATTTTTCAATCCATGATTTTTTATATAAAAATATATTTTTTTAAAATTCAAGCACTTTAAAATAAGCACACTGATTCGGCGCCGCTTGCTGCCAATAGGAAATATACTATCTCGATATTTATAATAACGCATAAGCAGGATGAAGCCGCGTGAGTTCGGAATATCTGCGCTATAGACATGATCAATGACTGCTTGCTTTTTTTCCAACTCTTGCTCTAACTTTTCCAACTGCTCTTTCAAGGCATGTATTATTTTCTGACTTCCTTGCTCTTTTTGCCCGAGTACAGGTGCCGGTTTTATTTCAACTGTTGAGCAGGGCGACTCTGGTGGTTGTGCTGATTTACTTGCTTTCTCTTCAGAAACCGGATGCGCGGGCACCGCAGGAACAGACGCGTAAATAGAACAACCACGTAAAATGTCTTTCATCTTTGACAAAGCTCGGCGACGTTTACTCCCATGAGGGAACAGCCTGTCACGAGCACGAAAATACAATAATAAGACTTTCCAACCGCGCGAAGCAATGACCGCTTGTATGAACATTTCTTTTTCCCGACCCATATCCTGAAGGTTCTTGATATGCCGGTCTTTTTCCCGAACCACATCCTGAAGGTTCTTGATATGCCGGTCTTTTTCTACCCTGTTTTTAATAAGTTGGTTTTGCATATCCAAAATATGCTTATCTTTTATAGCAATCTGTTCCCCTTTAGTTCGATGTGAGGTTAAAACTACACCCGTATCTCCGATAATTATTTTCTTAATCATTTTCATATACTCATGTGGTACAGGATTGTTAGTATTTATAACTTTCCTGAATATCTCTGAAAATTTACCGCCATATTGTTCTACGGTAAATTTTTTCTTTGTCTCTTGATATCCTTCCGCCCCAAAAGCTTCTTTTTTCTCTGGATGACTAATAAAGTACTCGATTTTTTCAGCTAATTGAGTATACTTACCTGGTGTATAAAGCGAACCGGTTTTTCCATTTCGAATTAATTCTTTTGTCCCGCCTGAATCTGTGCCAATAACAGGCTTTTTTGCCAGCATTGCCTCTACAGTTACTCTGCCAAAAGCTTCATTTCGTGAACATACTAAAACAATATCCGTCTGATTAAACAAACTAGAGGGATCATTCACAAATTCTTCAAACTTAATGTATTCAGTTAATTGCTCAGTAGCAATTATTCTTTCCAATTCCGCCATATAGCTTTGATTAACTACCTTGCCTAAAATAATCAGTTCGACATTCTTGTTTTTAGCGACAAGCTCCTTAACTCCCAGGACCGCGTCCAACTGACCCTTAGATTCTGTAATTGTCCCCGGCAAAAACAATTTTAAGGCTTTTGGTCTTTTAAAGTACTCTTCTATATTTGGATTATTTGTTTTTTCGAACTCCGGAATATGATAATAGATAGTTGAAAGTGATGTTTTACAACCAGTTTTAAATAACGTGTTTTTTACTGCTTGAGAATTTACAACAATATGATTCGAAGTCTCTTGAATAAATTCCAAAACTTGCGAAAATCCCAGATGAAATTTAAAGCCATGATCAGCTTGACCATATTCTTGAATAAACCAGACGTGTGGAAGATTAAAAAATGAGGCTGCTATTGCTCCCCAGGGAATAACCAGAGTACTCGTGCAAATAACATCAGGAAGATTATCTCTAAAAACATCTTGGATCTTTTCAAGCATAATTCCAAAACTGTTATTTAATAATAATTCTATCTCTTCTGGAGATGTCTCGTCCGTATTGCACCACCAACTATATTCGATCAGGATAGTTTCAGCACCTACTGCTTCAAGAGCGGTCTCCAACTCACCTTCACTAGGTAACACAACAGTACATTTCACAAGGTAATCTCTTTGAAGTTCTGTTATTAACTCCAGCAGACTTCTCTCGGCACCTGCCAAGTCAGAGGAATGTGAGAAAAAGCATATCTTCATTTTTTCCGCCATAAGTATCACCCAAATAATTTCAGTATTACAAAATACTTATTTCTTCAAATTGCTATTTTCCATTGTAAATCTTTGTATGTTCTAAATGTCCAAGACTCGTTGCTAGTATTTTTATGTTTATGATTGATTGACAAACTCTTTGACTACTGCTTTTGCATCTCCAATCATTTTAACCGTATGGTTTTCAATCCACATTGCTCTATCACATAGACTAACCATACTCTCCATTGAGTGCGACACAAATACCATAGTTACTTTCTTCTGTTTAAAACTCATCATCCGTTCAACACACTTATGCTGGAAGGTAATATCCCCGACTGCTAAAATTTCATCAATTAATAGGATTTCAGGATCTAAAGAAGATGCTACTGAGAAACCTAAACGAGCCAGCATACCGCTGGAGTAAACACGTATTGGCTGCTCTATAAATTCACCTAATTCAGAAAATTCAATAATATCATCTACTTTATTGGCTACTTCCTTTCGAGTTAATCCCATCAAGACACCGTTTAAAAAAATATTTTCTCGCCCGGTCAAATCGGAATTAAATCCTGCGCCCAACTCCAGCAGCGGGGATATCTTGCCTTTAACACTGACTTTCCCGATTGTAGATTTTAAAACTCCGGCAATTAATCCTAAGGTAGTGCTTTTGCCGGCACCATTGCGTCCGATAATACCAAAGGTTTCTCCCTGTTTCACTTCAAAACTGATATCATGCAAAGCCAGATAGCGGGCGGTTTTAAACAAGCGCACAGCTTTGGGCAGATTGAATAGAAACTGTTTAATACCACCGGTAATTTGATGATATTGCGGATAACTTTTGCTGACATGTTCAAAGCTTACAATCGACTCACTCATAAAACCTCGGCAAATTTCCATGAAAGTTTTCGATATACAGCATACCCGATCAGCAGGGCTAAAACACCATATCCCAGGCTGATGAAAATATACATCCATTCCACTTTCCCGTAAAAAAATAAATTTCTCCAACTGATAATCAGAGGGCACATGGGATTTAAATTGACTAATGACTGGTATTTGTCAGGAATCATTTCCAAAGGATAAATAATTGGGGTAAAATAAAAACAAAGTGTAATCAATATCCCAACTAACCGCTCAAGGTCCCGAAAAAAAAGATTGATGGATGAAACAAAAAGAGAGATACCATACGCGAAAACAAACTGCACAATTAATAAAATTGGAATGCCGTAAATCCAGGACCAATGAGGCAGCTTATGATAGATGAGCATAAATAAAACAATAACCGGGATTGAAAAAATGAAATGCAGCATATCCTGCAATACTATGGAAAAAGGTATTATATTGCGCGGAAAATTCACTTTTTTTATAATTGAGGCATTACTTAAAAAAACCGTGGGAGTAACCGAAACTGAGTTGGCAAACCATTGCCAGGGAAAAAGTCCGGCAATAAGAAACAAGGCGTAGGCTTCCATTTGGATTCGCATAATTACCTTGAAAGCAACATAAAAAACAAAAGCAAATGCCAAAGGATTGGCCACTGACCATAAATACCCCAAAATATTACTTTTGTACCTAACTTTCAAGTCTTTTTGAGTTAATACCAAGACCAGATCTATAAAATGCTGTACTTTTCTATTCAACGAATATCCTCACTCAATAATTCACTATTTTATATCTTAAATGATGACATGTAGGTTTATAGGAGTCAAACAAATAAGAACTAAGAAAATGCGGAAAAATTTTATGTCAGGAGTTATTTTCCCAAATAAATTATTTAAAAACAAGTGTTTTTTTGCTGTATCATAATGTTATTGTTGCGATCTGACAAATTCGAAATTTTCAAAATAGAAAATATGCGTCGATAGACTTAATCACCCAAAAGTTGCTGATAGACCTTTTTTTGGTGAACGGCTATGGATTCCCAATTAAATTTTTGCATCAGCTTCTGATATCCGTTTTCACCCCTGTTTTTCATAAGATCTGGGTTTTTTAATAATTGATTAATTTTTTCAGCTAAAGCACGAGGCTTTTGGTCCACCACTTCTCCATCTTGTCCAGTTGTGATCAGCTCTGATACAGCAGGAATATTGCCTCCAATTACAGGCTTTTTCATCATCCAAACTTTTAAATACACACCGCCAAAACTTTCCTGCTGCGAGGGCAGGCAAAAAATCGCGCAGTCAGCCAGAGCTGCTCGTTTTTCTTCTTCTGATACCCGGTCTTTCTCAATAATGCGGGGATCGCGATATTTGCGGAACACGTTTCGGGAGTAATTTGTCCTGGGACCAATGAACGCAAAGCACGCCAATTCACGCAATCTTTTTATATCAAGCCCAGCAAAAACCGATCAGCTGAAATGGTTCTGATTTTGCTATGGGGATCAATATAATCCACGCCTTTTTGCTTCACTACCACAAACCCAAGCTCAACCTTGGTTTTGCGCGCGAAATAGTTCAAGGAAGTCAAACCGGCTCCTGACGCCAATTTACTTTCCACCAATATCCAGGATTTTCCTTCCCAGACAATTAAAAAATCAACCTTCCTTTTTTCCAAATCACGAAGATAAAACAATTCAACCGCAATACCGTAAACGTCCTGATAAAAATGGCAAAACTTCAGCAAATGCCCTGCCAGCATATTCTCAAAACGCTCGCCCTCGCCTTTGATCTCCGACCAGTCCCACAAATAATATTTCGCCTCCTTTTTAAGGGCTCTTTGAATGCGTTTATGATAAGGCGGCACTTTAAAGATATAGTAATTCCTGGTTAGAATCTCGATCCAGTTTTTTTTGGATATCTTGTTGCAGCACATCATGCAGGTAGCGTTTGATCATCAAATTAGCTCGTTGTTCTTATGTGATAATTTTGGATAGCAAGTATATTTCATCATATATGATTATTCCTTAATTACGCCCTGACGCCTGGCTTTAAAAAATCATTTCACCGCAAACTTTGATAAACCTGCATTTGGTTTTGAACAATCCGCTCCCAAGTAAACTGTTCTTTTACTTTTTGTTGGCCCATT
>JAGLMY010000001.1 GCA_023139775.1 bacterium | reverse complement strand
GGACAATTTATTTGCTCCCAACAATATTTCTAAAACAAGGTTGCTACGAAAGACGCTTAACAATATAATATCAAAACTATTTGTCAAACAGTGTAATCCAGATATTTTTCATGAAACGTATTATTCCATGGTCGATTGCTGTCCACGCTCAGCGAAACGGGTGCTCACCGTTCATGACATGATCCACGAAAAATTTGCCGATAACTTTTCACAGCGGGATAAAATCCAACAGATCAAAGCACATGCCGTTCGGAGGGCAGACCATGTCATTTGCGTTTCCGAAAACACACGGAGAGACTTGATTACGATACTGGGCGTGCCAGAGGAAAAGACCTCTGTGGTTTGTCTGGGCTCCTCACTCGCCATGCAAAAAGGTGCTGCCAAGCCTGCTGGGGGAGGAAAGCCATTTATCCTGTATGTTGGTTTCCGTGAGAGGTATAAGAATTTTGACAGACTGTTGCGGGCATATGGGCATTCTCCGTTCCTGAAAAATAAATTTTCCATTATTTGCTTTGGCGGTGGTGGCTTCAGCGCAAGCGAGTTGTCACTGGCAGAGTCGCTGCATATCTCGCAGGATAATATTTTGCAAGTGTCTGGAACAGATGACATACTGGCTGGTTTGTGTGGTTCGGCAGCGGTATTTGTTTATCCTTCACTGTATGAGGGGTTTGGTATTCCGCCGTTGGAGGCAATGTCGTTTGGCTGTCCCGTGGTCTCTGCAAATGGTAGTTCATTGCCCGAGGTGGTCGGTGACGCGGCAGAGTTATTTAATCCTGCTGATGAGGTGGAAATGCGTGCTGCCATTGAGCGGGTTGTTTCTACTCCGGAGAGAGCACGGTTTTTAGTTGATCGCGGGTATGAGCGCATCAAACAATTTTCATGGGAAAAGTGTGCATGGGACACTTTGAATATTTATAAAAAATTACTACAGGATTGAGGATAAATTTAAATCCATGCTGTTTTTGACGGAAGCAGAAGGCCGCAAAGGCGAAGGCGGCCTGAGAACGCAGGACTATTTTAAAAAAAGCCTGCCGGATAAACCGCTAATCACCGTTATTACCGTGGTTTTCAACGGTGAAAAATATATTGAAGAAACCATCCAAAGCATAATAAATCAAACCTATGATAATGTGGAATGTATCATCATCGACGGGGCTTCAACAGATGGCACAGTTGACATTATTTCTGACGCCAAGGCTTATCACAAGGGCGGCGGTACCTCGGAGCAGGTTAAGGCAACCCGGATGTTCTACTCTTTACGGAGCCGTATTAAATATGGATACAAACACTTTGGCTGGTTTTCGGCAACGCTTCTGATGGCAGGCACTCTTTTTCTTGAACCCCTTAGCAGACTTGTATTGGCTATTGGGCGGCGGTCTGGCAGGGAGACAAAAGAGACAACAAAGGGCTATACCATGCTATGGCGCGCAATGCCGACGCTTTTTAGAAACAGGGCGGCTGGCGGAAGGCAATGAAAGTACTTCTCCTCTCCCGTTACGGCCCTCTCGGCGCAAGCAGCCGGGTTCGCTCATATCAATACCTTCCTTATTTTAAAGTGCACGGCATTGATGTTACAGTGTCTTCGCTTCTTGGTGATGATTATCTACGCAAGTTTTATTCCGGAAGAGTCAATCACCTGACCGCAAGAATTGGCCCATATTTTCAAAGAGCTATTGACTTACTCAAAAGCAGGAGATTTGATCTGCTGTGGATTGAAAAAGAGCTTTTCCCATGGCTGCCCTCGTGGTGTGAAATGCTCATTGCTCGTTTGGGGGTTCCATATATTGTGGATTATGATGATGCTGTCTTTCACAAGTATGACACACATTCAAATATATTTGTTCGTAAATTACTTGAGAAGAAAATAGATGCTGTCATGCGCAATGCCGCTGCGGTAACTGCGGGTAATGAATATTTGATGGAACGTGCAAAAAAAGCAGGGGCAAGGCGTGTCGAATATCTGCCAACAGTAATTGATCTGGAGAGATATTTTGTTAAGGATAATGTAGAAAATTCCGTTTTTACCATAGGCTGGATAGGCTCACCCACCACTGCGAAGTATCTTGAAATGATACGTCCTGTGCTTTCACAGTGGGATAAAAAGGACAACACGCGTTTTGTGATAATAGGAGCTGATTCATTTAAATTAGACGGCACAAGAGTAGAGCATCGCCCATGGTCACAGAGTTCAGAGGTGCCTGAAATCCAGAAGTTTGATGTGGGAATCATGCCTTTGCCGGATAATTTGTGGGAAAAGGGGAAATGCGGTTACAAGTTGATCCAGTATATGGCTTGTGGAAAGCCTGTTATAGCTTCTCCTGTTGGCGTGAATTCAGAGATTGTTAAGCACGGTACTAATGGTTTTCTTGCACATTCGGGAAAAGAGTGGTTAGAGGCACTTGATTTTTTGTATGCTGATCATGAACTAAGGCATAAGATGGGCAATGCCGGCAGGGAAAAAGTAGAATCAGCTTATTGTATTCAGGCAACAGGCCGGCGATTTGTAAATTTGATATATTCTATAGTTCCCCAATAATATTAAATATAGCAGGGGATCGGTATAATGGATTTTATTATGGGTGAAATGAGATAATCAGTGAATAAGAAAAAATTATTATTTATTGTCAATGTAGATTGGTTTTTTACCTCTCACAGGCTTCCTATTGCATTGAAAGCAATGGAGGAAGGCTATGAAGTGCATCTGCTGAGTGCCGTTACCGACAAAGCTGAATACCTTGAAAGACTTGGGCTTATCGTCCACCCATTTTCATTTTCCAGAAGCGGCAAGAACATTTTTAATGAGCTTGCTTGCGTTTTTGGCCTTTATAAACAGATCAAAAGCATAAAACCCGATTTGGTTCACTTGGTTACGATTAAGCCAGTGCTTTATGGAGGTGTTGCTGCACGGTTGGCCAAAGTGCCGGGGGTCGTGTCAGCTATCTCAGGTCTTGGTTTTTTGTTTGTAAAAAGGGTGGGGGTACAGGCAAGACTGTTCCGTTATGCTGTCCTTTTTTTATACCGCATGGCAATGGGGCACCCTAATCAACGGGTTGTTTTCCAGAATCCAACAGATATGAATGCCCTTGTTGCAGCCGGTGGTGTGCAAAAAGATAAAGTTAGAATGATTCGTGGCTCAGGTGTTGACCTTCTGGATTATCCTGTATTGCCTGAGCCGGATGGAGTACCGATTGTAGTGATGGCATCCAGGTTATTAAAGGATAAAGGGGTGCATGAATTTATCGAAGCGGTTGGTATAGTTACATCAAAAGGCATTAAGGTTCGCTTTCAGCTAATTGGTGAGCCTGATTCAGGTAATCCAGAAAGTGTTACGGCTGAGGCGGTGCAATCCTGGCAGGACGAGGGAGTTGTTGAATGTCTGGGGTTTCGCTCGGATATTGCTGACCTGTTTGCACGAGCTCATATTGTTATTCTGCCGTCATACCGAGAGGGATTACCTAAGGTTCTGATTGAAGCGGCGGCTTGCGGGCGTGCGGTGATTACTACAGATGTGCCAGGTTGTCGTGACGCCATTGAGCTTGATATATCGGGGCTTCTGGTGCCTGCACGTGATGCAGACGCACTGGCACAGGCGATGGTACGTTTGATTGAGGATGATGCTTTACGGCAGCAAATGGGGCGGGCAGGGCGTGATTTGGCAGAACGCGAATTTGGTATTGATAAAGTGGTTGCCGCTCATCTTGCTATTTATCAGGAGTTGGGTTGATGCCGGTAGTTAAGCCAAATATACTCGTCACCGGTATAAACGGCTTTGTCGGTCGTGGCCTTTCTACAGCTTTGCAGGGAAGTGATCGTTTGTTCAAAGGAACGGCCCGAAACATGGGGTCAGGCTTTCCTTATTGTGGTTATTGGGAAGACGGTACCCAGGTTTTTGTGACCGGTGAAATTAATGAGCGAACTGATTGGGCAGAAGCGCTTGACGGAATTGACGTGGTGGTTCATCTTGCTGCCCGTGTACATGTGATGGATGATTTGGCTGCTGATCCTTTAGCGGAGTTTCGCAAGGTGAATACGGCGGGCACCTTGAATCTGGCTCGGCAGGCGGCGGTGGCAGGTGTGAAAAGATTTATTTTTATTAGTTCTATCAAAGTAAATGGGGAGCTGACAACACTAAATCATCCATTTAGCCCTGATGATACGTTTATTCCTGATGATCCTTATGGGGTGTCAAAGTATGAAGCAGAGCAAGGCTTGTTGGCTATCGCTGAAGAAACAGGGATGGAGGTCGTGATTATTCGGCCGCCTCTGGTTTATGGGCCCGGGGTTAAGGCTAATTTTCGCTTGCTGATGAAGTGGGTGAAAAGAGGTGTTCCACTGCCTTTGGGCGCTGTACATAATAAACGCAGTTTTGTGGCGTTGGATAATCTGGCGAGTTTTATTATTCATTGTATGGATCACCCCAGGGCTGCTAATGAGGTGTTTTTGATTTCTGACGGTGAGGATGTATCGACGACTGAATTGTTGCAGAAAATGGCGCAGGCCTTTGGAAAGCGGTCTTTTTTGCTGCCGGTGCCGGTTGGCTTGATGATTTTTGCGGCAGGTCTGCTGGGCAAGAAGGATGTGGCGGATCGTCTGTTTGGTTCTTTGCAGGTGGACAGCTCCAAGGCGCGGGATCTGCTGGGCTGGGAGCCGGTTGTTTCTATGGATGAGGGGCTGGTGGCCTCACGCAAAGGCGCAAAGACGCAAAGGTAAATAAAGTATATGACTGAAAATGAGATTGCAAACGCACAGTGGTAATACTATAATAGTATTACCATTTAACTGGAGGTAAAACTATGCGTGTTACTACAAAAGGGCAAGTTACAATCCCTAAAAATGTAAGAGAAGCATTGGGTATCATTCCTGAAACTGAGATTGATTTCAGAGAAGATAATGGAAAATTGTTAAAAAAACTATCTTGACAAATCAATTGTCGATGTATACCATGTTGGTATACAAAAGAGTACAATATAAAAAGGGGCGGAAAATGGCAAAAACGGCAATGACACACGCAAGGCTTACGCCGGAAGTAAAAGAAAGGGCTGAGGCTATTCTTAAAGAACTGGGAATTTCCATTTCTGTTGCGTATGAAATGTTTTATCGTCAAATTATTGCTCATCAGGGCATTCCATTTGATTTGCGTATTCCAAATAAAAATACGCTTCAGGCAATGAAGGACGCAAGAGACGGCAAGGGGAAAAGATACGATAGCGTAGAAAAAATGTTTAAAGATTTGAAAGTTTGATGCTGCCGATTCGTCCGACATCCAGATTTAAAAAAGATGTGAAAAGAGCCGTGAAGCAGAGTCGAAATATAAAAAAGCTGCGACAGGTTCTTGAACACTTGGCCGTTCCTGCTCCCTTGCCTTCAAAGCACAAAGACCACAAACTGAAAGGAGATTGGATAGATTTTCGGGAATGCCATATTGAACCTGATTGGCTATTGATTTATACAATATCAGATTTCGAGCTTAGACCGGTTCGCCTTGGCACACATTCTGAATTATTCAGTTAGGGTTTGTTGAGGTCAGGCCAGGGAGAAGTCAGCCAGC